>QNFJ01000001.1 GCA_003646305.1 Gammaproteobacteria bacterium
GCTTTGATTTTTTGGGCTTTCTCCTCAGGAACTGCCATGGTGCAGTTCTTCATGAATTTATCTGAGATTTCCTGCAGGGAAAGTGGGCTATCGGCACAACCCCGGTTTTTGTATTCACGCTGTTGGAGCGTGCGGCCATCTTTAAGTGTTATGCGAATCTCACCTGAATAATAGGTGGGGAAGCCAGAATCAGGATCAACTTCATAGCCGACCTTTTTTGCCAGGTCGGCAACGATGGGATCAGAAAGCGGCTCTGGTTCCAGG
Source organism: Gammaproteobacteria bacterium (assembly GCA_003646305.1). Taxonomy (GTDB): domain Bacteria; phylum Pseudomonadota; class Gammaproteobacteria; order Methylococcales; family UBA2780; genus UBA2780. The sequence continues at coordinate 265 of QNFJ01000001.1, forward strand.
TCATCAAGACTAAAGTCATGGCGAACTAATGCCACGGCCACCAAATAGGGGACGCTGAACTGGGCTTCATAAGCACAAGTGGGTGCCTGTTTGTTTTCAAGAGGTTCGCAGACGGTTTTAACGACCTCTTCAGGGACTAGCGCGGTGATACTTTCTATTTGCTCCGCAGTGAGCGCATATTGTTCTGTTAGTTTACGTGTGGCATCAATGACTGCGTGGGTAAAATGGCAGGAGGGATAGGGTTTGACGCCGACATTGATCACTTCCCACACCTCATTTAGTCCAGCGGTTGCGAGGCTATAATCACATTGTGGCTCAAGACCGATCAAGTGGCTTTTGTAGAGGCCAAAGCGGCCATCATAAGGTTTCCTTGGGCCAATATAACCCGCCTTGGCAAAGGTAGCAGCCATAATGCCTGAAACAGCGGCCCATCCTGGGTGATACCTTTTTGTCCAGGCGCCATCCTCGAGGAATTCAAAGTTTCCAGATGCCATGCTGAGCACGATGCCCTGAGCCATAATCATCTGCTCTTCAGTCAATTTCATGAGTCGGGCGGCAACCAGGCTACAGGCAAAAGCACCGGCAATACCTGTCGGGTGATGCCCCACCTGATGAAAAGCACCTTTTGCAACCATGCCTAAGCGAGCACCTACCTCCATTCCGACAATATAGGCGGCCAGCATCTCTTTGCCTGTTGCGTTGGTTTTTTCACCAACGGCCAGTACGCAAGGCCAGATGGCTGATGTCATATGAACAACTCCGGCAACATGAGTGTCATCAAAATCGAGACCATGTATAAGCAAGCCATTGGCAAGAGCGGCATCGCGAAAGTTCATGCGCTCTCCGGTCCCGAGAACAAAGTGCTCTCCAGGTTCGTTAAATAGGCGTAGCGCTTCCAGCCCCTTTTTACTAAAGTCATATTGGCTTGAGGCGTAAGCGATGCCGGTTCCGTCTAGAATCAGACTAAGAGCGTATTTTTGGACGGCGTCCGGCACGCTATTTAGATCTAATTTGGCGCTAAATTGGGCAAGTATTTTTGAGATGTTTTGTTCGGGGTTCATAGCTTGTTTATCTTTTTAAAAATTTATTGTGAATTTGAAATTATCACAATAAATTTAAAATGTCTTGCCTAACCTAACAAATGTTAGTAATTTATATTCCATTACCTCTATTTGACCTTTGTTTAGAACGTTTTTGTGAATTTAAGTTAGGAGCACAGATGTGGATTTTTCTTTAACCGAAGAGCAGTTGGCCATTCAGGAAAGCGCCAGACGTTTTGCTGAAGACAAGTTACTTCCCGAGTATCAGAATAATGACAAGAAGCATTGTTTTGATAAGGTGATGCTGAAAGAGATGGGTGAGCTGGGCTTGATCGGCAGCGAGCTTTCGGAGCGGTATGGTGGTTTAGGTCTAGGTTATGTGACAGCGGGTTTGATCACCGAAGAGATTGCCCGAGCCGACTTTAATGTGGCCTATGTGCAGATCCTCGCTGGCCTGAACGGGGGGATTATTGAAAAGTTTGCGGCGCCTCATTTAGCGGAGGAGTGGATTCCAAAAATCATTAGCGGTGAGGCGCTTGTTGCGATCGCTTTGACGGAACCGAGTGCGGGATCTGATGCGGGAAATCTAAAACTGAAAGCCAAAAGGAAGGGGGATGTGTTCGTTCTTGATGGTGAGAAAACCTCGATTTCAGCTGCTGCTCAAGCGGATGTGGCGGTTGTTTTTGCTCGAACGGGTACACAGGAAGAAAAAGCGAGAGGGGTGAGTGCCTTTCTGGTGCCTTTAGATCATCCCAACATTACGCGTACTCATTTTGATGACCTTGGTGAGTCGATTGTTGGGCGCGGCTCAATCTTTTTCGATGGTGTCGAAGTACCGGCCGAGAATATGCTTGGAGAAGAGGGACTCGGTTTTATTCAGGTGATGCAGGGTTTTGATTATAGCCGTGCCTTAATTGGTATTGAGTGTTTGGCGGCAGCGAAGAAATCGGTTGAAGAGGCCTGGGAACAGATTCGCCAACGTGAAGCATTTGGTAAAAAGATCTCAAAGTTTGAAGGTGCTAGCTTTCCTTTGGCCGAAGCGGAGACTTTTATCGAGGCGGCAAAACTGCTGTGTTACAAAACACTCTGGTTAAGAGATCAAGGTAAACCTCATACTGCCGAAGCGGCAATGTGCAAATGGTGGGCACCAAAAATTTCATTCGAGATTATTCATAATTGTTTGTTAGCGCATGGCCACGGTGGCTACAGTAAAGAGTATCCGATCCAGCAGCGGCTACGTGATGTGCTTGGCTTGCAGATTGGTGATGGCACTTCACAAATCCAGAAGATTGTCATTGCCAGAGAGAAAATTGGCCGTGATGGCGTTCCCTATTAAAGAAGGTATCAGAGCATGAGCGATAAAATTGTTATCTCATCGATAGAGGGAAATGTCGGTCTGATTATCATCAATCGAGCCGACAAATTTAATTGTCTTTCAATGGCCGTGCATCAGGCTTTGCAAGATGCACTACAGGCGCATGAAAGTAATTCGGAAGTGAGAGCGGTTTTACTTTGTTCGGAAGGTGATCACTTTTGTACCGGAGCAGATCTTGATGAGGTGCATGGCAAGATAGCGGCTAAAGACGATGCTGTGCTTAGAGAATTTATCGAACTGGGACATAAAACCTGTCGTGATTTTGAACAGACTAGTTTGCCAGTTGTTGGCGCTATTCAGGGGTTCTGTTTAGCGGGTGGGTTAGAGATATCACTCGGCTGTGATCTGTTGTTTGCTGCGGATGATGCGCTATTCGGTGATCAGCATGCCAACTATGGGTTGATACCTGGGTGGGGAGGAAGTCAAAGGCTTACTCGAATTATCGGTTTTCGTCGTGCGCTTGATCTGATGTTGTCAGGTCGCCGATTAAAAGCAAAAGAGGCTCAGGAATGGGGAATGGTTAATTATCTAGCACCTGCTGAATCGCTTAGGGAAGAGGCGCTTAAATATTGTCATCTGCTGGCATCAAAAAGTTCCGGCGGGCTTTCAATGATGAAAGCGCTCGCCTATCAAGGAAGTGATTTGAGCCTTGATGACGCTTTGCGACTGGAGGTCAACGAGGCGATTAAGGGGCTGCAAAGTGAAGATGTGGGAGAAGGGCTTGCTGCATTTGGAGAGCGCCGGGAACCTGTCTTCAGATCCCGATAAACAGATTTAAATAACGAATTAATATTTAGCCGAGAAGGGAAAAATAATGAACTACGAAGATATTACCTATGAAGTAAAAAATGGAGCAGCTTACGTCACCATTAACCGTCCAAAAGTATTTAATGCTTTTAGAGGGATTACCTGTGAAGAGCTAATTCATGCGCTGACTAAAGCCGCATGGGACAAAAGTGTTGGTGTGATTGTTCTGGCGGGAGCGGGTGATAAAGCATTCTGTACAGGTGGAGATCAAAGTGCACATGACGGTCAATATGACGGGCGAGGGATTGTTGGCCTGCCTGTTGAAGAGCTGCAAACAATTCTTCGTGATGCGCCTAAACCAGTTATTGCGATGGTACAAGGTTATGCCATTGGTGGGGGCAATGTGCTGGCGACGATCTGTGATATGACGATCGCCTCAGAAAGAGCCGTTTTTGGCCAGGTGGGCCCTAAAGTTGGCTCTGTTGATCCGGGTCATGGAACCGCTTATCTTGCCCGCGTGGTTGGGGAGAAAAAAGCACGTGAAATCTGGTACATGTGCCGTAAATATTCTGCACAGGAAGCGCTTGAGATGGGGTTGGTTAACAAGGTTGTTCCACATGAAGAGCTTGCTGATGAAGTACAGAAGTGGTGTGATGAAATCATGGATAAAAGCCCAACAGCACTAGCGATTGCCAAGCGCTCTTTTAATGCCGATACAGAAAGTATCAGAGGAATTTCCGCGTTGGGTATGCAGACATTGCAGCTTTATTACAATACAGAAGAGTCTCAGGAAGGGGTTAAGGCGTTTAATGAAAAGCGTAAACCTGATTTCCGCCAGCATGTTAAATAACGTTTAATCGAGATAAACCTATGCCAGAATCAGGAATTTACGCCATCGATGGGGTTGTCCCAGTTATTCATCCGTCCGCCTTTGTTGACGAAAATGCCACGATTATTGGTGATGTCATTATCGGACCAGACTGCTATATCGGTCCTAATGCTTGTCTGAGGGGTGATATGGCCACCATTGAAGTCGGAGCGGGTTCTAATATTCAGGATAACTGCACACTGCATTGTATGCCCGGTTTGCCGACAATTATTGGAGAGTGGGGGCACCTTGGTCATGGTGCGGTGGTTCATAGTGCTCGGCTAGCAAAGAATGTCCTGGTTGGTATGAATGCTGTTGTGATGGATCAGTCTTTTATCGGTGAGAATAGCGTTGTTGCTGCAATGGCGTTTGTAAAAGTCGGAATGCAAGTGCCAGAAAATACGCTGGTTGCAGGAACACCTGCACGTATCATTCGGCAGTTGACGGAACAGGAAATTGAAGGAAAACGAGACGGGACACGCTGTTATCACCAGTTAGTGAGCCGTTGTAAAGACTCTTTAAAGCGGGTCACGCCGCGGACTGAAAAAGAGGTGGGTCGCCCAGAGTTAAAAGTTAAACCGTTAGGATGAATTTAAGTGAAGCGGTTGAAAGTATTGTTTTGTTTAAAATTTAGATTAAGAGGAAATCATGGATTTAAATTACACTCCAGAAGAAAAAGCATTTCAATTAGAAGTGCGTAGCTTCTTAAAGGAAAGCTACCCGAAAGAGCTCCAGGATAAAGTTTCAAAAGGGATTGCGCTCAAAAAAGAGGATTATGTCCGTTGGCAGAAAATTCTTGCTAAGCAGGGTTGGGTTGCACCTGGCTGGCCGGAAAAATTTGGTGGCCCCGGCTGGAGTCCTGTTCAGAAATATATCTTTGATGAGGAGTGTGGTACTGCGAACTGCTTGAGGACGGTTGCTTTTGGTCTGGTGATGTTGGCGCCTGTCTTAATGGAATTTGGAACAGACGAGCAGCGTGAAAAGTATTTATCAGACATCTATAACAGTGATGTTTGGTGGTGCCAGGGTTATTCGGAACCCAACTCAGGTTCAGATTTGGCCTCTTTGCAGACGCGGGCAGAAAAGCAGGGTGACCACTATATCGTCAATGGCTCTAAAACATGGACAACCCATGGTCATTACGCCGATAAGATGTTTGCACTGGTTCGAACCAGCAAAGAAGATCGGAAACAAAAAGGGATCAGCTTCCTAATGCTCGATATGAAGGCGCCCGGTGTTACAGTCGACCCGATTATTACGGTTGACGGAATGCATGTGGTCAATCAGGTCTTTCTTGATAATGTAAAAGTACCGGTTGAAAACCTGGTCGGGGTAGAAGGGGAAGGCTGGACGATTGCAAAGTATTTGTTACAGCACGAACGAACTTATATTGCCCAGGTGCCACGTTCTAAAAAGCAGATTGAGCGCTTGAAGGTATTGGCAGGAAAAGAGCTGCACAATGGTAAATCGTTATTGGAAGATGATCGCTTTCGCGCAAAAATTGCTGAAATTGAGATTGAGTTATTGGCATTAGAAATGACCAGTTTGCGGATTCTATCCAAAATGTCAGCAGGGCAGCCTCCAGGGTCTGCCTCATCGCTACTTAAAGTCAAAGGAACAGAAGTACAGCAGGCGATTACGGCTCTACTAATGGAAGCGACAGGTTACTACGGTTTTCCTTACTTCAAAGAGGTCCTTAAAGAGGGCTGGAATGAAGAGGCAGTAGGGCCTGAAGAGGCAACCTTCCTCGCCCCACATTACTTCGACTGGCGTAAATCTTCTATTTACGGTGGCTCGAATGAAATTCAGAAAAATATTATGGCGAAAGCTGTATTGGGACTTTAAGGGAGAACGGGAATGAATCTTGAATTCACAGAAGAACAGGTTATGTTGCAGGATGCATTAAACAAATACCTTGAAAAAGAATACAGCTTTGAGCAGCGGCAGAAGTTGAGCCGCAATGGCGTCGGTTATAGTGAAGAGAACTGGCAAAATTTTGCCGATATGGGATTGTTGGGTGTTCCTTTTGATGAGCAATATGGCGGTTTTGGGTTTGGTGCAACAGGCCTGATCGTCGTCATGGAAGCGATTGGTAAAGGGCTGGTTGTTGAACCTTACCTTGCCTCTGTTGTTCTCGGTGGTCAGCTTATTCAACAAGCCGGTAGTGAGGTGCAAAAAGAGGCGTTGATTCCGCAATTGATTGCAGGTGAGTTGAAACTGGCTTTTGCTTATGTCGAGAGAAATTCTCGTTTTAACCTTGCGGATGTGGCCTTTAAAGCAGAAAAAGAGGGAGATGGTTTCCGTTTAAGCGGCAAAAAATCGGTGGTTTTCAATGCAGAGACAGCCGATAAAATTATCGTTTCAGCTCGAACAGCAGGAGATCAGACCAGTAAAGAAGGGATTTCTCTTTTTATTGTTGATAAAGGGGCAGTCGGTCTCTCTAGCAGAGACTATGAAACGGTTGATGGTTTGCGCGCATCTGAACTCGATTTTGATGGCGTGATTGTAGGGGCTGATGCATTAATTGGCTCATTAAATGAGGCCTATCCTGTTATTGAAAGTGTGATTGATTTTGCATCAGCCGCTATTTGTGCGGAGAGCGTTGGGGTGATCACGCAGCTTCGTGAGAAAACAGTTGAGTACCTGAAAACCAGAAAGCAGTTTGGTCAGCCTATTGGTGCTTTTCAGGTCCTACAGCACCGCACGGTTGATATGTTTATGGTAGAAGAGCAGATGCGTTCTTTAGCCTATTTAGCCGCAATTCGTGTGACTGATGGAACAGCGGAAGAGCGCCTCAAGAGTGTTTCTGCAGCCAAGGTCTATCTGGGTGATGCGCGCCCAATCGTCGGTGAACAATCTGCACAGTTACATGGTGGTATTGGGGTTACGGATGAACTGGATGTGGCCCATTACGTTAAGCGTTTAACGATGCTGAATGTGCTCTTTGGTGATCGCGATCACCATATGCAGCGCTTTTGCCAAAGCTGATCGGCTAAGCAGATGTCTAAAACGGAAAAATTAAGTTATCCGTTTGCGGAAAAGCCATCATTTGGTGGTTTGCTCGAAGTTTCGGAAGGACTGTTCTGGCTGCGGGTACCTATTCCGTTTGCGCTTGACCACATCAATCTCTGGTTATTGCGTGATGGTGATGGTTGGACAATCATTGATACGGGCTTTTTTAGCGCAGAAGTCGCGACAATCTGGGAACGGCTGCTAGAAGAATTTTGTGCAGGCGCACCGATTAAAAAAATTGTGGTGACGCACTTTCATCCCGACCACGTTGGTATGGCGAGCTGGTTGGTTGAGCGAACCGGAGCAGAGCTGTGGATGAGCGAGCGTGAATTCCTGACCGTTCATCGTGTATGTCAGCCCTATTCTGAACGTGAGATTACGGTGAGGGCTATCTTCTTCGAGCGTTTTGGGCTAAATGAAAAGCAGCTTGCCAGTGTCGTTAACGCGAGAAGTAGTGATGTTGAGGGGCTTCCGGAAGCCCCGGTCTCATACCGCCGATTGGTCGGTGGACAAACGTTATCGATAAATGGTGAGAACTGGAACTTGTTCAGTTTCGCAGGCCATAGTCCTGAGCATATTTGTCTGCACAATGCGGAGCGTAATTTGCTGATCTCGGGGGACCAGGTGTTGCCATCAATCTCTCCGAATATTAGTGTCACCTTTTACGAGCCACAGGCAAATCCGTTAGCGGAGTATCTGAACAGTTTATCGAGGCTATCCGAGCTGAATGAAGAGACACTGGTGCTACCGTCACATGGTTCTGTATTCCAGGGTCTTCATCGGAGGATTGATCAGCTTGAGGCCGGACATCAAAAGCAGCTGGACAGGCTTTTGGAGTTTTGTAGGCAACCGCGTGATGGTAAAGAGGCGCTGGAAGCGATGTTTGGTAACCGCTTAAGTGCATTCAATTTGAGTCTGGGGGTTGGTGAGGCCCAGGCACACCTGAATTATTTAGTGGCCAAGCGTGAGCTAAAACAAAATGATGAGTTTATTCCACATTACCAGCGATAGGGCTCAGATTGTATTGTTTCCTAACAGGCCCCATACCCTAATTAGCTGCAATAGAGATAATTAATAATGAACGATACAGTGACATACAAAAGCCTGATTCTAGGTGATGATTTTCTTGATCCACCGCCCTCTTTTGAGGTGACCAATGAGGTGGTTGATAAATATATTCGTGCAACAAACGATGCAACCCAGGAGCTTGGAGAGCCTAATAGTAGAGGCCAGCGAATTGCACCTCCTATGCTGGCTGCGGTTTATGTGATTGACGCGCTGCGTACCAAGGTCGGGCCGCCGGGTGGCGTTCATGCCAAGCAGCAATTTAAATTTCATCGCCCCGCATGCGTGGGTGAAACACTTTATACCTCGGCAAAGATTGTCAAACTCTATCAGAAAAAAGAGCGGAATTACGTTGAGATGACGACTGAAACGCTTAACCAGGATGACGACTTAGTGACGACAGGGCTGATCACTCGGATATGGGGGAAAGAATAATGACGATTAGCGAGGAATTACAAAGCTATAAAAACCTTTCTGTAGGAGATCGCCTGCCTGAAATTAAGGTACTGGTTGACCAGAATATGGTCGATGCTTACGCGGATGCATCGGGTGATACCAATCCATTACACATTGATCCTGAATTTGCCAAAACAACCTTCTTCGGGCGAACGATTGCGCACGGACTTTTAACTCTGGCATTTGTATCGCAAGTGCTATCTGAATGGAACTGGCAGGGATGGGCTTATGGTGGCGAATTAAGCGTTGCTTTTTTAGGTCCTGTATACCCTGGAGATGAGGTTTCAGTCAGTGGAGAAATAGATTTAATTGAGCAGCGCGAAGAGGGTGTTTTTGCGCGCTGTAATTTGGCTTGTTATTGCGGGGAGAGAGCCGTTGTTAAGGGAACAGCAACCTGCAAAGTTGGTTAAGGAGAAAATAGATGAGTTACCGTAAAGATGGGGCTTTAGAGAAAAAAGGCGACAGCTATTACCACCAGATTGAGTGTGCTTCAGAAGATGAAATCATCAAGATTCAGGAAGAGAAATTACAGGCGCAGATGGCCTATTTGTCTAAAAACTCAAAGCTCTATCAACAGAAGTTTGAGAAGGCAGGTATTCGTTTTGATGAGATCAAAACACTAAAGGATTTAGCCAAAGTCCCTTTTACCGTTAAACAGGATCTTAGGGACAGTCTTCAAGCTGCTCCACCATTTGGTCTTCACCAAACAGCACCGCTTTCTGAGATTGTACAGATGCAGGCCTCGTCAGGAACCACCGGTAGTCCCGCTTATGTCGCTCTGACTGAAAACGATATTGAGATGTGGAATGAACTGAGTGCGCGAGGATTTTATGCCTGCGGTGTTAACCCAGGCGACTTTGTTTTACATGGCTTTTCCATGAGTAAAGGCTTTGTTGGCGGTATCCCTTGTATGCAGGCGATTCAATATATGGGGGCAATTGATGTTCCTGTGGGCGCTGATGGTGGGGTTGATCGGCTGTTACGTGCCTGTGCGGATATTAAACCGCGAGTTATTATTGGCGCGCCTAATTTTCTACTGCATATTGCCTCGATGGCGCCCGATATTCTTGGTAAACGTGCCGATGAACTGGGCGTAGAAAGATTAGTTGTTGGTGGTGAACCAGGTGGTGGTATTCCTGCGATTCGCGAATCACTGGAAGAGAAATGGGGCGCGAAAGTCTGTGAAATGATGGGAGGGACTGATCTCGGCGTCATCTATTGGGCAGAATGTGATGAGCAAGATGGCATGCATATGATCTGTCAGGATCACATTATTGTCGAATTGATTGACCCGGAAACAGAGCAGGTGATTCCTTTTGAGAAAGGCGTTACTGGCGAGCTGATTTATACCGCGATTGGCCGCGAGGCTTCACCCGTTGTTCGTTTTAAAAGTGGCGATCACATTGTGGTGACCGATACGGCGTGTAGTTGTGGCCGGACAGGCCCTAAAATACGCTGCTTTGGGCGAACAGATGATATGTTGATTGTCCGCGGCATCAATGTCTTTCCATCGGCAATCCAGGATCTTATTTTACAGCTACAACCTGACACCAACGGCGTGATGCGTGTCTGGGCCGATTTTGAAGGCCATACCACGCAAGCAAATCTGAAAGTATTGGTTGAGCGCGGCATTGATCGGTCGAAAGAGCAGGATCAGGAGCTTATCAGCCATGTGGAGCAAACCATTCGCAACGCCTTATCGTTCAAGGCGAAAGTGATTGTTGTCGATGCAAATAGTTTTGAAAAACCGGGTGTTGCAAAAGTAGCGCTAACGCTTCGTGAGCAACCCGGCTTTCTCACTCTTGATGATGAGGGTGCTCAGTAATGTCAATTATAAAGTCGACTGTACATAATCAGTCTGAAGAGTTTATCGCTAATCGAAATCGTTATCTTGAACGGATCGAAGAACTACAGGAACACCGGCAGCGCGCCCATTTAGGTGGGCCAGAGAAAGCACGGAAACGTCATATAGAACACCGCGAACAGATATTGCCGCGTGATCGTATTCGGTTGCTGATTGACCCGGGTTCTCCTTTTTTTGAACTGGGTGAACTTGCGGGTGATGGTCTGCCCGAAGGGACTCAGGTCGGTGCAAGTGTTATTACCGGCGTCGGCCTCATTAACAGCCGTCAATGTATGATTATTGCCAATGATGCCACCGTAAAAGGCGGTACTTATTTTCCAATGACCTGTAAAAAACATGTTCGGGCGCAGACGTTTGCGATACAGCATCGGCTACCCTGCATCACTTTAGTTCAAAGTGGTGGTGCATTTTTGCCAGAGCAGGAAGGTATTTTTCCTGATGAGGGTATGTTCGGAAGCATCTTTGTTAACCAGATCGAAATGTCCGCTCAGGGTATTCCACAGATTTCCGTGGTAATGGGCTCATCAACAGCAGGTGGTGCCTATATACCTGCGTTGTGTGATGAGATTGTCATCATTAAAGGGAAAGGTTTTATGTATCTGGGTGGCCCCCAACTGGTTGAAGCGGCGACAGGTGAGAAGGTCGAACATGAAGCGCTAGGCGGTGCAGAAATGCATTGTCGGGATAGTGGTGTTACCGATCATCTAGCAGAAGATGACGCACATGGTTTGAGTATGGTACGCGATATTGTGCGAAATCTGGGTAACCTACCCGAACAACGCTGGGATGTGGCTAAATCGGTTCCACCACTATATCCGGTGGAAGAGATTTACGGCATTGTTAATCAGGATACGAAAATTCCGACCGCTAACCGACAAATCTTGGCTCGCTTAATTGATGGTAGTGACTTTGATGAATTCAAGGCCAATTATGGCGATACGCTGATGTGTGGCTTTGCCAAAATACATGGTTTTGAAATCGGTATTTTAGCTAATGATGGCGTGATGTTTAGTGAGTCTGCTAAAAAAGGGGCGCACTTTATTAATCTTTGCTGCCAGCGCGATATTCCACTGTTATTTGTGGCCGATGTTCCCGGTTTTATGGTGGGTGAACATGCCGAGCGGGGTGGTATCGCAAAAGATGGAGCAAAGTTCATCACCGCCATGTGTTCTGCAAAAGTACCTAAATATACCTTAATCACGGGAGGCTCTTACGGTGCCGGTTATTTAGCCATGTGTGGTCGCCCGTTTAAACCGAATGCCATGTTAGCCTGGCCATCGGGTCGTGCTGGCATTATGGGGCCGGAGCAGGTTGCCAATACGCTTGCAACGGTACGCGAAGATATCCTCAAACGAGAAGGAAAAAGTTGGACGGAAGAAGAGCGGGAAGAATTTAAAGCGCCACATCGGAAACGATTTGAGGATTCTGAAGGTGCTTATAACTTTGCCTCCAAGTTGTGGTATGACGCGGTGATTGATCCAACAGAAACACGCGAAGTGCTGGCACTTTTACTTGATCTGGCAGGACGTTCGCCCAAAGTGGAAACTAAATTTGGTGTATTCAGACAATGATTAAACGAATTCTTATCGCAAACCGCGGCGAAATCGCCTGTCGAATTACACGAACCTGCCGTAAATTGGGGATTGATGCCGTTGGTGTCTATTCAACGGCAGATAGCCAGGGCCGCCATGTTAGAGAGATTGGTCATTCTGTTGCTATCGGTGGTGCCAGTGCAGCAGATAGTTACCTCAATATAGATAAAGTCATTGCAGCAGCTAAAGCGACTAACTGTGATGCCATTCATCCAGGTTATGGTTTTTTATCAGAAAACCCCGACTTTGCCGAGGCGGTTGAAGGTGCTGGGCTTATTTTTATTGGTCCCAGAGCGGATAGCTTACGCCGTTTTGGTGATAAGTCTGCCGCTAAAAAAGAGGCTATTAATGCCGATGTGCCGGTTATCCCGGGCAGTGATGGAAAGCTTTCCGATCCAGTGGAGATTGCCAAGATTGTTAAAAGCATGGAGCTTCCAGTGATGCTGAAAGCCGCCGCGGGTGGTGGTGGGAAGGGGATGCGGATTATCAGTGATCTGCCAAGTCTGGAATCCGATATCAGCAGTGCCATGAGCGAAGCATTGCGTTCTTTTTCCGATGAGGCGCTACTGATTGAAAAATGTATCTACAATGCGCGTCATGTAGAGGTGCAGATTGCAGGTGATGGTGAAGGCAATGTCGTTCACCTTTTTGAACGAGAATGCTCTTTACAGCGTCGCCACCAAAAAGTTGTTGAAGAGGCGCCTGCTATTTTCCTCCGGCTAGAGCAGCGTGAAAAATTGTTGGAAGCTGCTTGCCGACTTGGTAAGCAGATTAATTTTAGAGGACTGGGCACTGTTGAGTTTCTTGTGCTGGGTGACGATTACTATTTTCTGGAAGTAAACCCGCGGCTTCAGGTGGAGCACCCCGTTACTGAGAGCATAACTGGTCTGGATCTGGTCGAACTACAGATTCGCATTGCACAGGGAAGCGGTTTTGGCTTTCGCCAAGAAGAGGTCAGTGCTTCAGGTCACGCCATTGAGGTGCGCCTTTATGCCGAATCACCAGAGCAGAACTTTATGCCAGCGACGGGAACAATTGAGCTTGTGAAATTCCCAGACGAGCACCTGCGCGTTGAATCCGGGGTCGATAGCGGTGACGAGATAAGTGCCTATTACGACCCAATGGTTGCCAAACTGATTGCTACTGGAGAGAATCGAAATCAGGCGCTGGAACGTCTTCAAAAAGGAGTTGATGAAACCATTCTTTTTGGGGTTGATAATAACCGTAATTTTCTTCAGCAACTGCTTCGCCATAACGAGGTTGTCGAGGACAAGATTGACACCGGCACGCTGGATCGCTGGTTAGCCGATTATGCCGATGGAAAGGGTTCTCTTGAAGCAGAAAAACAGGCAGCTATTGCGGCTATTCTATGGCTAAACCAGCACCGAAAGAGTGGCTCATTAAATCCATGGGAAGGCGCCGATATCTTTAGTTATTGGGCATTAAGATCACCGAATGACAAACCTATTTATACCTTTAGCCTGATCGAAAATGAAGATGAGTGGAAGATCGCTTTTCTGAATATCGATGAGCAAGGGCTTGTTGCGCTGATGGTAAATGACCAGCGGATTGAATTGCGGCTGAAAGCTCAGGGCGATGACAGCTGGATGGCTGAATTTCCGGAGGCACATATCCCTGTGACGGCTATTGCCACAACTGAACAGCTCTATATCCACGCACTTTCACAACAAAGTAGCTACCGAGTGGAGCAGGTTGTCCGCGATAAACAAGGGGAAGCGGCCGGTGCGAATAGTGTCATGGCACCGATGATGGGTGAGATTATCAAGGTGATTATTAAGGAAGGGGATAGCGTAGAAGAGGGTGATCTTCTGATTGTAATGGAGTCAATGAAAATGCAATTACAAATTGAAGCCGTTAAAGCGGGTACGGTAACTAACGTTCTTTGCAAGGCAGGCGACAATGTTGCACGCGGTGAAGTTGTGGTAGAAGTCGATGCAGAATAAACGCTCAATTCGAGGCAAAGTTGCGATTGTTGGTGTTGGGCAATCACCTTCAGGACGGGTGCCCGGCAGAAGCCCGTTAGACTTGACTGCCGATGCAACGCTTAAAGCACTGGCCGACGCCGGTATGGATAAAAGTGAAATTGACGGGGTCTTGACGGGTAATGCCTTCGCCTCATCCTTCCACCGTTTTAGTGTTGCATTGAGTGAATACCTGAACATTCAACCTTCATTCTCTAATACCTTGCAGGTCTCGGGAGCCACTGCGGGAGCCGCCGTTAATATTGCCGCAGCAGCGATTAACGGTGGGCTTGCAGATACGGTGCTGGTCGCCTGTGGTGATAGCCTGTTAACTGGGATGACACCAGATATGGCGATTAGAGCGATGACCGAAAGCCGTGATCAACAATATGAAATGCCTTTTGGAATTCCTGTGGCCAATACGTTTGCGATGACGGCTCAGCGGCATATGAAAGAGTACGGCACCACCTCTGAACAGTTAGCACAAGTGGCCGTTACCTTTCGTGAGCATGCTCGACGTACACCGGGTGCGCAAAAGACGGACTCGATTACGGTTGAGGATGTGTTAAATTCCAAAATGGTGACGACGCCGTATCACAAACTGGACTGTTCTCTTATTTCTGATGGTGCTGTTGCGCTAATTTTGACCTCGGCGGAAAAGGCGCATGAATATACTCAGGAGCCAATTTATATTCTGGGTGGTGGCGAGTATTACAGCCATGAGCATATTTTTTTGATGCCAGAATTGACCCAGACGGGTGCGGTTCAGGCAGCTAAAAAGGCCTATGAGATGGCGGGTGTGACGGCAAAAGATATTGATGTTGCGGGAATTTATGATTGTTTTACCGGAACGGTTTTGATGATGCTCGAAGATCTCGGGTTTTGTAAAAAAGGCGAGTCAGGCCCATTCGTTGAGGCGGGAGAAATCACCTACGGAGGGGCTATTCCGACTAATACTCACGGTGGAATGCTCTCTTATGCGCATCCGGGTATTCCGGCGGCATGGTTTCATTTTGCGGAGGTGGTTAGACAGCTTCGCAATAGCTGCGGTGAAAGACAGGTTGCCAGTGCAGAGCTTGGACTAGTCCATACCTTAGGTGCTGGTTTTTCAACCCAGGCAACGACGATATTAGGAACGGGGAGCACACTGTGAGTGAGCAAAAGGTTGGAGTAGAAGAGGCGCTAAAAAAACCATTGCCCACGCCTGATGGTGATAGCCAGCCAATGTGGGATGGTTTTAAAGAAGGTAAATTATTGTTGCAGCATTGCGGTGATTGCGGACATGTTCAATATTACCAACAAGGTATTTGTCGCAACTGCCAATCGCCTAACCTGCAGCATCAGAAAGCAAGTGGGCGTGGAGTGATTCATTCATATAGTGTCGTTCATCGTGCGCCCGGCCCTGCGTTTAGAGATGATGTTCCTTATGCAGTGTTATTAGTCGAACTGGAAGAGGGGCCCAGAATGATTAGCCGTTTGGTTGGGCAGGATTTTGACTCACTGGATTTTGATCTGCCGGTCAGGCTGGAAACCATTAAGGTGAGTGATGAACTTTTTCTCCCTTATTTCGCATTGAACGAGTGCAATTAAACCGATCCAGAAAAGGTAAGCAGAGAGCGATTTTCGCTGTTTGTACTAGTTTCCTGGTAAGTAGGTCAGCTATTATAAGATTACGCAATTGGCGGTTTAAAATAGTATGAATCTTATGTGGAAAATAGTGATCAGCTTTACCCTTGTGCTTTTGGCCGGCTGTCAATCTGAGGAGGCTCAACAAGATAGCGCACCTCCCTGGGTGAAAACCTTTGTTATTCAGCCACGAAGTGGCGCAGAACGCGTTTTATCGGGCACGGTACGGGCGCGTCATGAAATGCCGATTGCATTTCGAATTAATGGCCGAATTGAACAGCGTGCAGTTGATGCGGGGCAGCGGGTTAAAAGCGGCACCTTATTATTCGCACTGGATCCCAGTGATTTAGAGAAAGAGCTGGATGCACGCAAAGCTGAAGTTTCAGCAGCAAAAACGGCAATATCTGTCGCTGAGGCAGATGTTGTACGAGGTCACGATCTGCTAAAGAAAGAGTTTATCAGTCAGCAATCTCTTGATCGTTTCAATCTAGTTAAGCGTGAAGCGCAAGAACGGATGAATGCGGCATTGGCTCGGCTTGAGCAGGCTAAAAATGCACTGACTTACGCAAGGTTAACTGCAGAATCTGATGGGTTGCTAACAGAAGTTACAGGTGAACAGGGAGAGGTGGTTGCAGCGGGCCAGAGTATCGCTATTTTGGCAAAAGAGGGTGAACTGGAAGTTGAACTTTTTTTTCCGGAAGAGATGAAACCGCCAGCCAGCGGCCTGGTTATGCCAAGGAATGGGAAACCGATACCTTTAAAGTTAAGAGAGGTCGCGGGAGCTGCTGATGCGGTGAGTCATACTTGGCGAGCCCGTTATAGCGTTCGTGCCAGTGGCGATAAGCTGGCACTTGGAAATATTGTCCGCGCTATCTTCAAGCGGGTGGAAAAATCACCTGATAGCCTTGAAGTGCCTCTGGCAGCGCTGGATGAGCGAGGAGGAACGCCTCGTATCTGGGTCATTAGAGATGAACACGCGCAGCCCCTATCGATTGAATTGATTTCGCTTGGAACAGAGACGGCCCTGATCAAGACCAAATTGTCAGCGGGTAGCCGCGTCATTGCGCTTGGAACGCACCTGTTGAAGCCCGGAATGGCTGTTCAGCCTTTACCCCAATGAGTTTCCCTAATCTGTCTGCTCTGGCGGTAAAAGAGCGTTCAGTTACGCTGTTTTTCCTGATTCTATCGATACTTGCCGGTATCTACTCCTTTAGTTTTCTAGGACGAGCCGAAGACCCTTCTTTTACGGTCAGAATGATGGTGGTTTCCGTTATCTGGCCTGGGGCGGATGCGAACGACCTGCAAGATCAGGTGGTTGACCGGTTAGAAAAACGGATTCAGGAAGTTAAGTACCTCGATAATATTGTCACAACTGTTCGTCCGGGGCGCGCTGATTTACTCGTTGAGTTTAAGGATTACTCTCCTGCCGAGATTGTTCCTGACCTTTACTATGAGGTCAGGAAACGCATGCTGGATGAAAAAGAGACGTTACCGGATGGTGTAATCGGGCCGCTGGTGAATGATGATTTCTCGGATGTTTATTTCAGCCTGATTTCCCTGGCCGCACCGGGTCTGCCGCTGCGGCAGTTGACGCGTGAAGTAGAACAGATCCGCGATCGTGTACAGCGGATTGAAGGGGTGCATAAGGCGCTGTTGTTTGGTGAGAGACCAGAAAGGGTTTTTGTCGAGTTTGATAATGCCAAGCTGGTTAATTTAGGGATTTCTACGCAGGCGGTTTTTGAGGCGATCAAGAACCAGAACCGTCTTTTACCCGCTGGTCTGCTGGAAACTGACGGGCCGCGCATCTATTTGCGGCTTGATGCTGATCTGAGTAATCCAGAAGAGCTGGCAAAGATGCCGATCCGGATTGGTAAAAAGGTCATTAATCTATCCGATATTGCAACGATCCGCCGCGGTTACGAGGAGCCACCCACTTACATGGTGCGAGCAGGAGGGGAGGATACACTGCTTCTGGGCATTATTATGAAGGAGGGAGAAAATGGCTTGGACCTCGGGGAACGGATGGCTGAATTCCTCGATAAAGAGCGCTCTCGACTGCCGTTAGGAATGGAGTTGACCCAGCTAACGAATCAGGCTGAAGCGATTTCTGGTGCGGTGAATCTGTTCCAGATCAAGTTTCTCGTTGCCGTTATAGTCGTTGTACTGGTCAGTATTTTTGCCATCGGTCTGCGGGCGGGGTTGGTCATTGGTATTGCTGTTCCGCTCACTCTGGGGCTGACCTTTTTGGTGATGCATAGCTCGGGGATGACGTTGAATAGAGTCAGTTTGGGGGCTTTGATTCTTGCGCTGGGGCTTCTGGTCGATGATGCCATCATTGCGATTGAAATGATGATGGTGAAGATGGAGGAGGGCTGGGGTCGAGTACGAGCCGCATCACATGCCTGGAATGTAACGGCAGCACCGATGCTCTTTGGTACCTTGGTAACCGTTGCCGGGTTTGTGCCGATCGGTTTTGCAAAATCTTCTACGGGCGAATATGCAGGGGGTATTTTCTGGGTATTGGCCATTGCTTTACTGATTTCCTGGTTGGTTGCTGTAACCTTCACGCCTTATCTTGGTGTGAGAATGTTGAAGGTGATGGCAACGAGCCATCACACGACAGAGTCGCTCTATCAAACAACGGGTTTTTGCCGTTTGCGTCGCATTGTTCGCTGGTGCGTTGATAATCGAAAAACAGTTGTAACTAGCACCGTTTTGCTGCTGATAATTTCCATTGTCGGCATGGTGGGTGTGGTGCAAAAGCAGTTCTTTCCCAGTTCAGATCGTCCCGAAGTGTTGATTAGTGTTTTTCATCCGCAGGGCAGTGCGATTAAGGCAACCGATAAAACGGTTCAGAAACTTGAAAAAGTACTGAAAGAAATGGGTGAAGTGAAAACACTTTCTGCCTATATTGGTGCTGGGCCTCCGCGCTTTTTTATCTCCGAAAACCCAGAGCTTCCCAACCCGGCTTTTGCCAAATTGATTGTTGTCACGCACGATGAAGAGGCGCGAGACACAGTGATGGCCGAAATTACCAGAAGAGTTAATGAAGGGGAGTTTCCGGAGGCGCGAGTGAGGGTTGTTCGCCTATTATATGGGCCACCGGTTGTCTGGCCGGTTAGCTTTCGAGTGGTCGGTGCTGACCCTCTGCAATTGCGGCATATTGGTCATAAACTTAGAGAGATCATGGCGGCTAATCCTCATACGCATGATGCTCACCTGGAGTGGGATGAGCGAGTGCCGGTATTACACCTGGTAATGGAGCCAGACCGTCTTCGGTTGATGGGTTTGACGCCGAGTGATGTGGCCCAGCAATTACAGTTTGAGCTGAATGGTGTGCCGGTTACGCAGTTACGAGAGAACATTCGTAGTGTGGAATTGCGAGCAAGGGGTAATGCCGCTTCATTCGTTGGTTATCAAGACCTGGAGATTCGTACTCGTGATGGGCGCAAAGTTCCACTATCGCAGTTAGGGCGGTTAGAGGTTCAATACGAAGAACCGGTGATCAAACGTTATAACCGGGAACCTTTCCTTGCGGTAGAAGCCGATATCAGGAATGCTCAGGCGAATGACGTGACTGCTGCGATATGGAAAGCTTCAGAAACGTTTCGTAGCGAACTCCCGGAAGGTTATCGAATTGATATTGGTGGTGCGGTTGAGCAGTCGGCTAAAGCGGATGCTTCTATTCAGAAACTGCAACCGTTAATGATCGCGTTGATGCTGATCTTTATCATGTTGCAGATGCGCTCATTTACTGGAACGTTTATTGTGCTAGCCACCGCGCCACTCGGCGTGATCGGCGCAACATTAGCATTACTGCTATTTAATCAGGCTTTTGGGTTCGTGGCGCTACTCGGATTGATTGGACTTGCTGGGATTTTGATGCGCAATACGCTGATATTGACCCAGCAAGTGACCGATAATCTTGAAGAGGGGATGGATGCAGTCGAGGCCGTTGTAGAAGCTGCTGTTCGTCGGGCACGCCCAGTGATGCTGACCGCAGTTGCAGCGATGCTGGCATTTATACCGTTAACAATGGACAGCTTTTGGGGCCCACTTGCTTATGTGCTGATTGGTGGTGTTGCGGTTGGCACGGTGATTACGCTGCTATTTGTGCCCGCTTTGTATGCACTGTTTTTTAAGCTTAAAACAACCTGATGCGGCCGCCACGGTAAGGTAAGTAAAAGGTTAGCAAGCTGGAGTAATCTACGGATGTTTAAAACAAAAATCACAGAACTGCTTGGCATAAAGTACCCCATTATCGGCGGCACGATGATGTCCATATCAAAGGCCGAGTTTGTTGCAGCCATTTCAAATGCGGGTGGTCTGGGGATTCTTGCCTCGGCGATTTACAAATCCAAAGAGGAATTTTCTGAAGCGATTGATATTGTTCAGTCAAACACTGACAAACCTTTTGCGGTAAACCTCAACCTTTTCCCCTCCATGCGACCTGTCGATAATGAAGATTATGTACAGATCATGGTTGATAAAGGAGTGAAGATTGTTGAAACATCGGGGCATGCAGCACCGGAAAAATTGAGCGCAATGTTCAAAGAGGCCGGCATGATCTGGCTGCATAAGTGTGTTGGTGCGCGCTATGCAAAAAAAGCCGAATCGTTAGGGGCTGATGCAGTGACGGTTGTGGGTTATGAGAATGGTGGTGCGACCGGAAAACTGGATATATCGACGTTGGTTTTAATTCCTACTGTGGTCGATGCGGTCAATATTCCGGTTACAGGTGGAGGGGGTGTTGCCGATGGCAGAGGGTTGCTTGCTGTGTTATCCGCAGGTGCCGATGCGGTCATTATAGGGAGTCGTCTGATGATGACTAAAGAGTGCCCCATTCATGATGATTTAAAGCAGGCTTTTCTGAATGCCTCCGAACTCGATACGTCGCTGGTTATGCGCTCAATCGGAGCAACGCATCGGGTCTGGAATAACCAGGCAGCAAAAAACTGTATTGTGATGGAAGATAAAGGGGCGACATTCGAAGAGCTTCTACCGATCATAATGGGCGATAACGCCAGGAAAATGTATTCGGAAGGAGATCTCGATGCAGGATTGGTTTCACTTAGTCAGTCTGTTGGGTTGGCTCACGACATCCCTACCGTGAAAGAATTGTTGGATCGAGTAATGATGGAAGCGCAACAAACCGTTCAGCGCTTAAATAATATTTTCCCCCGTTAGAGGGACTAGAAAAGTTAAGGGAGAGAGAGATGGGATATGCAGGCGTTATTTATGAAAAGAAAGGCCACGTTGCCTTAATCACCTTAAATGAACCCGAGAAATTGAATGCGTTGAGCATGAATATTCGAGAAGGTTTAGAGCGTGCTTTCGAAGAAATCGAAAATGATAACGACGTTAGATCTGTGGTTATTACCGGTGCAGGAGAGAAATCTTTCTGTGCAGGAGCGGATATTAGCGGACTGAAATTTGAAGCCAGTTACATTAAAACCTTTTTAGGTAGCATCCTCGATACCCTGGCAATTGGTGAAAGTTGCAAAAAGCCGGTGATCTCAGCGGTGAATGGATTCGCTTTTGGTGGCGGATTCGAGTTGGCGATTGGTTCAGACTTTATTATCGCTTCCGAAAAAGCAAAATTTGGCGTTCCGGAAATTAATCTTGGCCTTCTACCAGGGTTTGCGATTGTTCGGTTGGGGAACATTATTGGGCGGCAAAAAGCTAAAGAGATGAGCATGGTGGGTGACCCGATCTCAGCTCAGGAAGCAAAAGAGCTTGGTTTAGTACTGGATGTGGTCGCACACGATGAAGTACTCAACAGAGCAATGGAGCTGGCTGAGAAATTGGCGAGTAAACCACAAGCGGCAATACAGCTGGCGAAATCGGCTTACAACCTTGGTTTGGGTGGTGATGATATTCGATATGCTAAAGATGCCATGCCATTCCTCTTTCTGACGGAAGACAGTAAAGAGGGGATTACCGCATTTATGGAAAAACGGAAACCGAATTTCTCTTAAAACTTCAGCTTTTTGTAAGGAAAACCGATGAAACAAGAGGCCAGTACCGACAAGCCCCTGGGCAGTTACTTTACCGCCAAGCGGACAATATTTGATGCAGATATTTGTACTTTTGTGAATGTTGGTGGCTTGCATGAGCCGTTGTTCATTGATATGGAATATGTCAAAACAAACATGCCACCATCACACCATAAGCGATTCGCTCCAGGCCCTTTCTTAATGACAATGGGGATGGGGCTGGTCGCCCCGCTTTTGCTCACCGTTCTGGATGATATTTCAAAGAGCCAGCCTTTCGGGCTGATGAAAGGGATGGTCAACGTTAATGCCGATATAAAAGCACCCGGATATATTGGAGACACCGTGCAGGTCGAACTTATCCCTCGCATTAAATCGGTAACCAAATCGGGTAATGTACTATTAACTTTGCAGCATATTATGCGCAATCAGGATGATTTGGCTATCGTAGATTTTGTAGAAACGGTGATGCTCGGCCCAGCTGAGTAAGCTAATGAGTCGTTTGCTATCCAAAGGAAATTAGCAAGGGGAATAGGCTGTTTACAGAAAAACGTAAGAGGTAGAAGCACAAGAAATTCGCATTTTTTATTAATAGTAAATTTAGAATTATTCAGGAGAAATCATGAATCTGTCTCAATGTGTTAATAGAGCTGTCCAATTTAACCCTCAGGGGTTAGCAACGGTTTTTGGGGAACGAAAACATACCTGGACAGAGTTTAAAGAGCGTATTGCTCGTTTGGCGCAAGGGCTAAAAGGACTGGGTGTAGAAAATGATGACCGGGTTGCCATCCTTGCGCTGAACAGCGACCGTTATCTGGAATATTTCTTTGCCGTCCCCTGGGCGGGGGGGATGGTTGTGCCGATCAATATTCGCCTGGCACCACCGGAAATTATTTTCACCCTGAATGATTCAGAAACAAAAGTGCTGATTGTTGATGATGTTTTTGCAGCCATGCTACCCGTCCTGAAAGGTAAGCTGGATACGGTCACCCAAATTGTTTTTGTGGGTGAGGGTGAAACACCCGAAGGTTGTGTGAGTTATGAAGCGTTAGTTGAAAACAGCCAGCCTGCTGAAGATGCAGGCCGTTGCGATGAAGATTTGGCAGGACTGTTTTACACAGGTGGCACAACGGGAAGATCCAAAGGGGTGATGCTGACGCATAATAACTTACTCAGTAATGCCTTGAATATTACCCCTGCAATGCAGATAAATGATGAAGTCATCTACCTGCACTCTGCACCGATGTTTCACCTAGCCGATTGTGCGTCAACATTTGCCGTCACTCTCGCGGGCGGCAGCCACAGCTTTACACCAAAATTTGATCCCGAAGAGACCTTAAAAACGATCGTTGCAGACAAAGTCACTAACTGCCTGTTAGTGCCGACAATGCTAAATATGTTGGTTAATTTTCCGGGGCTTGAAAAATATGATTTATCGAGCTTTAAAAGAGTTTTATACGGCGCCTCCCCAATGCCCGAAGCGGTATTATTGAAAGCGATGCAGCTACTACCAGGTTGTCAGTTTATGCAAGGCTATGGCATGACCGAAGCATCGCCGCTAATTACTTTTCTGGATGCTAAATACCACGATCTTGATGGGCCTTATGCTGGTCGTTTAAAATCGGCAGGCCGTGCGGGGGTGGCGGTTGAGCTTAAAATTGCGGATGAAGATGACAAAGAACTGCCTCTTGGTGAGGTGGGTGAAGTGCTCACTCGAGGCCCTCATACAATGAAAGGGTATTGGAAGATGGAAGCGCTGAGTGAGGAAACCTTACGAGGTGGCTGGTTGCATACGGCTGATATGGGTTATATGGATGAAGAAGGCTTTATCTATATTGTCGATCGCTCCAAAGATATGATTATTTCAGGTGGTGAAAATGTCTATTCTACCGAAACTGAAAATGCGATTTATCAACATCCCGCAGTAAGGGAGTGCGCGGTAATCGGCATTCCACATAAAGATTGGGGTGAGCAGGTTCATGCGGTGGTGGTGTTGAGTGAAGGACAACAGCTCACTGAAGAGGCGCTAAAAAAATATTGCGCGGAGTTGATCGCTGGTTATAAATGTCCACGCAGCATCAGCTTTCAGAAAGAACCTCTACCTGTCAGCGGAGCGGGTAAAATCTTAAAAGCTGATTTACGCAAGCCCTACTGGGAAGGGCAAGATAAAGGGGTTAGCTGAGAATGGCGGCTACATATGATTAATCATTTCAAGCGGTTTGGTGTTATTTGATGGCCTCTATATCCTTTGAAAAACTGATCGATGATGAAGGGTTTGAAAATTCATAAATTCCAATCAAAGGAGTGTAAATTAACAGGTTCTGTAGTAGGATTTGTAGGCTAAATAGTGGTAAAGGTAGATATTTAGATTTCAATTTCACAGTTTAAATAATATTCACAACGGAGAAAATAATGAAGCAAGGAATTGTGTTTTTTACACTAATGACTATTTTGTTTTCAGGTGCAAGTTTTGCTAGCGAAGACTCTACACTTGAACAGATAAAAAAGACGGGGGAAATACGGATTGGATACCGCAAAAACGAGCCTCCTATGTCATTTTTGGATAAAGACAATCAACCAATAGGGTACTCAATAGAGCTTTGTTTAAACGTAGTGAAAGAAGTGAAAATTTTACTGAAGACACCAAACATCACAGTAACGTATGTTCCTGTTACAGCATCTAATCGCTTTGATGCTTTAATAGACAATAAAATTGATATTCTTTGTGGTTCAACAACCAAAACACTCTCACGCTCAGAACTGGTCGATTTTACGCAACTATCATTTGTTACAGGAGCTGATTTGCTTAGCCTGAAAGCTAATAGAATAGCTTCAGTTTCAAGCCTTAAAGACAAAAAAGTTGCAGTGGTAAAAGATACAACTACCGAGGCAACGTTAAAGTCAGCTCTGAAGAGACTGGAAAGCAATGCAAAAGTTATCACGGTTGCTTCTGCCAAAGAGGGTATAAAAGCTGTTGAAGATGGCAAGGTAGATGCCTTTTCGTCTGACCAGATTATATTGATTGGGCTGATCGTCACTCATGAAGGTTCGGATAAATTTATACTGTCTGACCAGGTCTTTTCATACGAACCTTTTGCACTTGCAGTTAGACGAAATGACTCTGAGTTTAGACTTATTGCTGATCGTGCAATCTCAAAGCTGAGTAGGACTGGGAATATTACACAAGTCTATAAGACTTGGTTTGGGCAATATATTACGGAGATCCCTAGTTTGCTTGGTGCAGTATATATGCTGAATGCAATACCTGAATAGTTAGCATAATTAACACTCTTTTGGGAGCCTGGCCTCCTGTTGAGATGTAAATTGCTCCGCCATCACTAGACACTCTTTAAAGTTACAATGACCCTAAAGAGTGTCTAGTGATGGCGGGGCGATTCAAAGTGCATCAGGCGAGTTAATTGATCTACTGCGCTATTTAACTTTCAATCCCATCGTATTGGCAATCAGATTACGCTGCATTTGTGAGGTTCCGGCGGTGATGGTTGTGCTACGGGCATCGCGGTAGTGGCGCTGCATATCAAATTCCATCATATAAGAGTAACCGCCCATTATTTGCATACCCATATTGGCCACTTCGGCAAAGGTTTCTGAGCCGAATAGTTTGGCCTGACTCACTTCTCGCAGTGCCTTTTCGCCTTTTGCCATCTTGCTTGCGGCGCGCAACATCAGCATTCTGCTGGCATCTACTTTAGTTTGCATATCGGCCAACATATGGGCGATGGCCTGAAAGTTTCCGATCGGTTTGCCGAACTGTTTGCGCTCTTTTGCGTAGGCTAATGCCTGATCAACAACGGTTTGTGCGTTACCGGCATAACCGGCTGTGGTGACAACGCGTTCTAGCAGAAGGCCGGAGAGCATGCAGTCCCACCCTTCGTTCACTTCACCAATGCGCATTTCATCACTAATTCTGACATTGTTGAAGAAAATCTCATTGGTTCCGAGCATGCGACGACCTAATGTTTTAAGTCGGCGAATCTCTACGCCGGGTGTGTCGTAGGGCACCATAAAGAGGGAGATCCCTTTTTGATAGGGAACGGTGGTATCGGTTTTACAGTAAAGATTGATAACGTTATTTTTTGCATCGGCTGCGGTGGAAAATAGTTTTTGTCCACTAATGACCCAATCATCACCCTCTCGTACCGCGGTGGTGCGCATATTGCCAGCATCCGAGCCTGCATCGGGTTCGGTCATGGAGATCGACATGCGAATGTCACCGTTGATCACTTGTGGGATGTATTGTTTTTTCTGGGCTTCGCTGCCGTGGCGAAGGATATTCAGGGCATTAAATACCGATAGCGCGTAGGCACCGAGAAAGTCATAGCCTTTACGGCCTAGCTCTTCACCAACGATGACCATATCGAGGACATTGCCATCATAACCACCAAACTCTTCTGGGAAGGGCAGGCCAAGCAGTCCCATTTCGACCCATTGGTCGTAAACTTCATAAGGATAAAGCCCTTGCTCATCGTGCTCACGAATGTAGTCGGCTGTGGCAATGTCGTCCATCATGCGGCGAACACTATCGCGCAAAAGATTTTGTTCTTCTGTTAATTCAAAATTCATCATTAACTCCTGCGCTGATTAAAGGTACGGCCATAACATTGAGCGGCAATGGTGTTGCGAAGAATTTCCGGTGTACCGCCACCGAGTGAGAAGCCCCGCGCATCACGAACCATGCGTTCAAGCGGATAATCTCGACAATAGCCATAGTGACCGTGAATCTGTAGAGCTTCATTGGTGATTCTTTGCGCCATTTCATTGGAATAGAGTTTTGCCATCGCGCAGTCATGCGGGTCTGGGAAACCATTTTTAAGATTGGTGGCGGCGCGATAAACCATCAAGCGCGCGGCGTGCAATTGAGTGGCCATATCGGCTATTTTCCACTGAATACCCTGAAATTCAGCAATGGGTCGGCCAAACTGTTTGCGTGTTTCACTATAGGCCAGCGCGGTTTCGTAAGCGCCTTGAGAGATACCGACACACATGCCAGCATTGCCGACCCGTTCGGGGCCGAAAGAGCTCATCAGCCGCTTAAACCCCTCATTACTGTAGGGTGTCGCTTCAACAATAATATTTTCTTTCGGGATGCGGACATTATCAAAATGGAGCTCGGCCTCTTTGACCCCACAGCCGCCCATTTTGCGTTCGGGCTTTCCGGTGGTGAAACCTTCCATCCCTTTCTCGACCAGTACCGCTCCAATCCCACGTGCTCCCTTGCTGTCACCAAAGCGGGCAAAGACCATTGAGTGCGTGGCCTCTATGCCAGCAGTGGTAAAGCACTTTGTGCCATTGAGAATATAATCATCACCCTCTTTACGGATATTGGTGCTGAGATCAGTCACCGCTGAACCGGCACCCGGTTCGCTAATGGAAATGGCGATAAGGTAGTCACCTTTGACTACACCAGGCAGGATGCGCTGTTTCTGTTCTTCTGTACCGAGTTCAGCCAGTGCTTTAGCGGGGCCATTGAGGTATAGCTGGCCGACCAGTGCGGTGTTAAAACAGACACGGGCAAGCTCTTCAAGAAAGACAACGCCATGAATAAGGGAAAGCCCCGAGCCACCGTAAGCCTCTGGAACCAACATGCCGAGATAACCTAATTCGGCAAGCAGGTTTTTATTGGCTTCGGGATATTCCTCATGCTCATCCCAATAGGCAGCGCGTGGGGCGAACTCTTTTTCGGCGAGTGATCTCACTTCGTGCCGAAAGGATTCCAGCTCATCGTCTAGTTTAAATGAGAACATCTTAATTCACCTCGGGACGGCGTTTAAGCATCAGTGGGGTTTCGCCTTGCTGAACAATATCACCATGTTGGTTAATGACTGAGCGCAACAGAACCACGATGCCTCTGTCGGGCTTGCTTGTTTCACGGGTTTCGATCACTTCCAGTACCACATGGATGGTGTCATCGATAAAGATGGGGCCCTTGAATTTCCAGTCGAGACCCAGCAGAGCAATCACGGTTTGTGAAATGCCGGCAATTAAATCTGTTCGTGTTCCAAGGCCAGAAGCGATGGAAAGGCCGAGCAGCCCATGAGCGATTCGTTTACCAAAATGAGTCTCTTTACAATATTCGGCATCGGTATGTAATTGTACGAAATCGCCAGAGAGTCCGGCAAAGTTGACAATATCGGTTTCGGTGATGGTTCGCCCGGGCGATTGCCAGGAATCGCCTTTGTTCAAGTCATCAAAATAGATTGGATCCATTGTTTTCTCCTCATTTATTTTTTTGTTTTGCCGATGGCACCGGCTGCTTCAAGGTTTTTAATTTTATTGTCTGAAAATCCCCAGTGTGAGAGCACCTGATAGGTGCTGTTTCCCGCCGCTTCAGGTGGTGTGGGTTGCGCGGTTTTAGTTCGACTAAAC
The DNA here is from genome assembly GCA_003646305.1 of Gammaproteobacteria bacterium. Lineage (GTDB taxonomy): Bacteria > Pseudomonadota > Gammaproteobacteria > Methylococcales > UBA2780 > UBA2780. The sequence continues at coordinate 28,272 of QNFJ01000001.1, forward strand.
CGGGGGCTGGGGGCTGGTTGGGTAATACCGTCGACCGTTATAAATGTTCCGCGATGTTGGTTATGTGGATGATCGGCCGCTTCGGCCATATTTAGAACCGGCGCAAAGCAGGCATCCGTTCCTTCTAAAAGTGCGCACCACTCATCCGCTGTTTTCTCGACAAACCGGGTTGCGAATAGCTGTTTGGCATGTGGCCAGTTGTTGCGGTCGTCGAGGTCTGGAAAGGTTGCTGGATCAAAGCCGATACGGGTCAATAATTCTTTACAAAATTTGGCCTCTATCGGTGCAATGGTGATGACGCCCTGTTCAATTAAGTCGAGCATAGCATCGATGACAACGCCGGAATGAATGCCAATATCACAATGATTTTTAAGGTTGCCTAGTACCGCATGAGGAATGCCGCCAACACCAACTTGAATGGTCGAACGGTCGGGAATAAGTGTGCTGGCCAATTGGCCAATCTGCCATTCAACCGCGCTTAGTTGAGGGGTAGATAATTCGACGGGCGGATGGCGAGCCTCAACAAAGAGGTCGATATTAATATCAGCAGGTAGATCGGCTCCATAACTATAAGGCACATCGGTATTAATTTCGGCAATCACGACCCGTGCCCGGCGAGCGGCTAATGCGGTGTAATCGTTACATAAGCCGAGATTTAGTTGGCCGCTTTCAGGGTGCTGGGAAAGTTGTAGTAAAACGCAATCTGCTCGAAGGGAACCATCATAAAAAGCTTGAGAAAAGGCGCTGTATTGCTGTGGAAGTTGGTCAAGAACACCAGCCTTTGCCAGAGCAGCTGCCTGACCGATGCCCCCGTAGGAATAAAAAGAGAGGTGGTCGCTCTGTTCAGCTTTAAAGGTGTCTGAATAGAGCGCCCCAAGAAAGAGGGTGCAGCCACTAATCTCCTCTCTTTCAGCGACCAGTTTTTGGGTGAGGGTGAGCGGTTCGGCCGTGCATTGCCCACAAATAATATGATCGCCCGCGCGAAGATAATCTTTAAAATGAAAACTATCTGCCGAGACGATCTTCATTATTCATCTCACCTGATCAATAGGACTTCGGTAGCCCGAGAACCCTTTCGGCGATGTAGCATAAAGCGAGTTGTGGGCTGATGGGTGCGATACGTGGCACCATCACTTCACGAAGATAGCGCTCCACATGATATTCCTTTGCATAACCAAAACCACCATGCGTCATAACGGCTGTTTCACAGGCATGAAAACCGGCTTCACCGGCGAGGTATTTGGCCGCATTAGCCGCCGCGCCACAGGGTTTGCCGTTATCGTATTGCCAAGCTGCGGACATCACCATTAACCAGGCCGCTTCCAGCTCTGACCAGCATTTGGCGAGTGGGTGTTGAATGCTCTGATTTTGACCAATGGGGCGATTAAAAACGATCCGCTCTTTGGCGTAATTGGTTGCCCGTTCTATGGCCAGTCTGCCGAGTCCAATCGCCTCTCCAGCAATCAGCACCCGTTCAGGGTTCATGCCATGTAGAATATATTCAAAGCCACGACCCTCTTCACCGATTCGATCCTCAATTGGAATTTCAAGGCCATCGATGAATAGCTCATTTGAGTCAACACATTTACGACCCATTTTATCAATGAGGTGTACATCGATTTTGCTGCGGTCGAAATCGGTATAAAAGAGGCTCAGTCCCTGAGTCGGTTTTTTAACTTCTTCGAGTGGTGTTGTCCGTGCCAGGAGGAGGATTTTATCGGCCACTTGCGCGGTAGAGATCCAGACTTTTTGGCCATTAACGATATAACGATCTCCTTTGCGAACGGCCATGGTTTTTAGCTGTGTCGTGTTTAGGCCGGTATTGGGTTCGGTGACACCAAAGCAGGCTTTTTCTCGTCCCTCAGCCATGGGTCTTAGCATCCGCTGTTTTTGCTCTTCGGTGCCAAAAACAGCGACAGGATTGAGACCAAAAATATTGATATGCACCGCTGAAGCTCCTGACATGCCCGCTCCGGACTGGGCAATGGTGCTAGCCATGATGGCCGCTTCAGTAATGCCTAAGCCCGAACCCCCATAGGCTTCAGGAATGCAGATGCCGATCCATCCCCCATCGGCCATGGCACGATAGAAGTCGTGGGGGAAAATGCCGTCGGTGTCGCGCTGTAACCAATAGTCATCATCAAAATCACGGCATATTTTCTGAATCGAATCCTGGATACTGTTTTGGTCGTCTGTCTGTTCAAAATTCATGATTTAATTCTCTACTTTGTATTGTCTGGTGATGTCCTCCGGGGACTGAATAACCTTTTGTTTAAGCATCTCGTCGATCTGCTGCTTTGTATAACCGGCCTCTTGCAGTAACTCGATGCTGTGCTCACCTTGCCGAGGTGCTGGTCGGATTGGCTCTGCGGAGCTATCAGACCAGGTGGCCGGAACAGCCATAGAGAGGATATCGCCTTCTGTTGGATGGTTTTGATGACGGAAGAAGTTGGTCGCAATGAGGTGGGGGTCTGACTGGATACTGTTTAAATCATGCATCGGCATCACCGGAATATCAGCTTTGTTGAGAATCTCAAGCCACTCTGCGGTGCTTCTGGTTTCCATCATGCCGGAGAACCACTTATAAACCGCATCAAAATCTTTAGCGCGGGAAGAAAAGTCTTTGAAAAGTGGATCGGTTTCTGGAATATCTTCGCGTCCAATGGCTTTAAAGAAGTGATTCCAATGTTTATCGGTATAGACCAGTGCACAGACATAGCCATCTTTGGTTTTATAAGGGCGACGGTATTTCGATAGTTGACGCGGATAGCCGCCATTATCAAGTGGGGGTTCGTAAGTGAGGCCGCCCATATGATCGCCGAGAGTGAAGCTGGTCATGGTTTCGAACATGGGAATATCGACACGTTGCCCTTTTCCGGTTCGATCTCGGTGAACCAGTGTTGCCAAAATCGCTCCCACAGCGGCCAGCCCGACAACACGGTCTGCGATGGCCGAAGGAACATAGCGGGGCTCTCCGCCGTCAACGCGTGTAAAAAGATGGGGCAGGGTTGATGCGCCCTGGATCAGGTCATCATAGGCCGGTTTTGCGGCATAAGGCCCCTCTTGCCCGTAACCAAACATCCCCGCGTAAATAATACGAGGGTTAACGGCTGAAACCACCTCATAACTGAGGCCAAGACGTTTCATTGCATTGGCACGGATGTTATAGACAAGGATATCGGCATTGGCACACAGCTTTAACAGCGCTTCGCGCCCCTCATCCTGTTTTAAGTCGAGGGTAATGGAGCGTTTACTGCGGTTTGCATTTAGAAAGATAGGGCCCATTCCAGGATTGCGGAGCGGGCCGATTGTGCGGACAAGATCTCCTTCTGGAGATTCGACCTTAATGACATCAGCCCCATAATCGCCGAGGGTCTGCGTTGCGTAAGGGCCCATTAATACGGTTGTCATATCAATAATGCGGACGCCCTCTAAAGGCCCTTTGTTGGTGGGCTCAGATTGGTTCATTTAGAAACTCCGTGTGAATTGAGAGCGCAACTAAAGGCCTGGTTAGCCCAGTCGATTAATTCACTGTCATTTTCCAGCAGTTCATCAGGAGACTGGAAGTAGTTAAGGCAGATGGTTTTCCCTTTTTTTGAGTAAGAAAAAGGAGGGAGGTTATTTGCCTGAAAAACTGCAGCGCTCTTTTTGTCTGCTTTCAGGTAAAGAACGTCATCGGCAACCAGTGCAAACATCAACCCTTCAATAAAAAGCCCATAACAGCCGAACATTTTTTTTGCGATCACAGGCCCCATGGGTTGTAGCCGGTCAATGAGATAGCGGGTGAACTCATCAGTTTGATGGGTCTTGACCATAATGAGTTAGATAATTCCCTCTTCCAGGCTTGCAGCCATAAAAAGCCCCAGCTCTTCGCATTGGTCAATAAATTCTTCCTGAAAGTCACCTTTGCAAATAAGTGGCTCTTGTACAACTTTCCATCTAAGCCCGGTTAATATGGATTCAAGAGCGCGCCTTGTGCCGGTGCCGTCGTTACCAGCCCGGATTAAAATGGCGCATGGCAATCCATCTGTTTTATCCATGCAGGGATAGTAATTTCGGTCAAAAAAATCCTTTAGTGCACCGCTCATGTAACCCAGGTTTTCTGGTGTGGCGAGAATGACAGCATCGGACTTAATAACATCCTCTGCAACAGCGTCAAATGCGGGTATATACAACGCTTCGACCTGTTTTACCTCTTCATTCATGGCGCCTTTCAGTACGGCATCAATCATCCGTTGTATGTTTGGAGAAGGTGCATGTGCAATGATGAGTAGGCGTTTGTTCATGTTGAACGGTTGGTTTATAGATGGCTTATTTATTGGGTTTATCTAAGACAATTTGCATCTTCAGAAAGTTATCGATCTCTTCATCGGAGTAACCAGCTTCCTGCAAAATAGTATGATTGTGCTGGCCATAGTTGGGCGGCACATTACGAAATTCTCCGGGTGTCCGCGATAACTTAATGGGAATGCCAGTACCTCTATAGTCGCCAGACTCTAAGACCATCTCCCGCGCTACGGTTTGTGGATGCACCATCACGTCAGGGATGGTTTCAACCGGCCCTGCGGGTATGCCTTTGTTTATCAGTATTTGACAAAGTGCGCGGCCATCCGTTTTTTCCATCATATCTTCAAGAATGGCTCGCAATACAACTCTATTTTCAGTCCGTTTTCCGTTGTTTAGAAAGCGTGGATCAGCTGCGATCTCTTCGCGTTCAAGCAGCTTACAAAGACCTGCAAACTGACCGTCATTACCAATGGCTAGAAAGACTAAACCGGTTCTGGTTTTAAATAGATCATATGGGGTGATGCTGGGGTGCGCACTGCCGAGTCGTTCAGGCTCTTTTCCAGATAGAAACCAACTGGCAGCATGTGGGTGAAGCAGGCTAATCGCCGTGTCGTACAGGCTCACTTCCATTGATTGGCCAAGACCCGATTTTTCTCGTTCGTATAGCGCAAGAAGAACCGCCGTTGCGGCATTCATGCCGGTGGTAATATCGACAATCGGTACGCCCACACGGATGGGTAAACGTTGGGCTTCACCATTAATGCTGATTAAACCAGACATCGCCTGGGCTACTGCATCATAGCCGGGTGATCCGGCATAAGGGCCTGTGCTGCCAAAGCCGGTTACGCAGCAGTGAATCAGCTTAGGAAACTTTTTCTTAAGAACTTCCTCGTAACCGATACCCCATTTTTCGAGGGTGCCAATCTTAAAGTTTTCAACGAGAACATCCGCTTCTTGCAATAGGCGAAATAGAATCTCCTGTCCTGCCTTCTCACGAAGGTTAAGGGCGAGACATTTTTTATTGCGGTTAACACCGTCAAAATAGGCACTGCCTCCCTCATGAAAAGGAGGCCCCCAGCCGCGAGTTTCATCGCCGGCAGGGGGTTCGATTTTAATGATTTCAGCGCCATGATCCCCGAGTATCTGGGCGCACAAAGGGCCGCCCAGAACACGAGATAGGTCAATGACTTTTACACCATCAAGTGAGCCTTTTGACATTTATAAAACAGCCTCGGTACCTAATATAGAGGTCACCTGGCTCGAGAGAACGCCACCGTTGCCGTGTACTAGAGCCACTTCGGCATCGCTAACCTGACGATCACCACAGCCACCGCGTAGTTGGCGTACCGCTTCGATCAGAATAAAAATGCCGTACATGCCTGGGTGAACACAAGACAGGCCGCCGCCATTAGTATTAACCGGCAAGCTACCACCCGGTGCGATATTGCCATTAGAGACAAAAGCGCCACCTTCACCTTTTGCACAAAAGCCAAGATCTTCCAGAAACAAGATGGTATTGATCGTGAAGGCGTCATATAACTCAACCACATCAACATCATCTTTAGTTAAGCCGGCCATATCGAAAGCGCGTTTGCCAGAGTCGAGTGCAGCGGTTGTTGTGAGGTCAGGCATTTGAGTGATCTGACGATGCCAATGAGCCGTGCCAGTGCCCATTAAATAAACAGGCTTATTAGGGAAGTCTTTAGCGCGTTCACTAGAGACCATAATAACCGCGCCACCGCCATCGGTTACTAAACAGCAATCGAGGAGTGATAATGGATCGCTCACCATTCTTGCGCTCATAACCTCTTCACGGGTTAAATCGGCACGAGAAAAAGCTTCTGGGTTTAATTGCGCCCATTTTCTGGCAGCAACAGCTACATCGGCCATGTTTTCACGGGTTGTACCATATTGGTGCATATGGCGTGCTGCAGCAAATGCGTAGGAGCTAATTGGGTAGCGAGGTTTGTAGGGTGTTTCATACGTCTGCTGCTCTGACATGGTAGCGAGTTTGCCACCCGCAGTGCGCTGGTTACTGCCGTAGCAGATTAGTGCGACCTCACACAGTCCATTCTTGATCGCCATCGCAGCATTTAATGTATGGGCGACAAACGATGATCCACCCACCATGCTGCCATCAGAAAAGCGCGGTTTGATACCAAGGTACTCAGCTGTACTGAGTGTTGGCATAAAGTGGTATGAAGAACCGGTAAACAGTCCATCAATATCGGAAAGTTTTAATCCAGCATCGTCCAGTGCGTTATGGGTGGCTTCTGCCAAAATATCGAGCGGCATTCTGCCGTGTGCTTCGCCACATCCGGCTAGTCCAACGCCAACAATGGCGGATGATCCTCTTAATTCATGTGACATATTCTTAAGCCTCTTTTGCTGGTGTGAAAACCACAAACGGCTCATCACTATCATTATTAATTTGTGCACAAACTTGTGCGCCAATTTTGACCGCTTCAGCCTCAATTCCTTCCACACGGCTCATTAGTCGAGGGCCCTCTTCGAGCGTAACTAGGCAAACATTGTAATTGCCACCACGCTCAGGTTTGCGACGAATCGTTGTGGTTGAGTAGACCTCACCTTTCCCCGAAAGTGGTTGCCATTCAAGTTCAAAGCTACCGCAATGAGGGCAGACGATGCGCGGGAAAAAATGGAATTCACCGCACTTTTTGCATTTTGGTAATGCAAAAACTTCTTTTTTTAAATAGTCGGCATAAACCTTATCTGGGCCGGGCCCGACAGGAGAGGTGCTTATTTCACTCATAGTAACTAATGCTCCTAAAAATTAAGTAGATTAATACGAATCCTGCAATAGGCTAACAAACGTTTGACTCTCATTCAAATAGCCGTTATGTTTTTTACTTGAAAACAGTCTAATTCAATTTGAATGTTGAGGGTGCAGAGTGCAAATAAGCAAACCACTACTTTTCTCTTCATGGGAGATCGCTAAATTAAAGCTATCCAATCGGATCATGATTTCGCCAATGTGTATTTATCAGGCGGAAGCGGATGGGCTAGTATCGGATAAGCATCTGGTTCACTATGGGCAATACGCTTTGGGAGGCGCAGGACTAATCATAACGGAGGCAATTGCTGTAGAAGAAAGAGGAAGGATTAGTGGCTGGGATCTTGGGTTATGGGCTGATGAGCAAATCAAACCGCTCCGCAAGATAGTCACTTTCGCGCAGGAACAGGGTTCTAAAATTGGTATACAACTTGGCCATTCCGGGCTTAAAGGCTCGACGAGGCCGCCCTGGGAAGGGAATGGTTTTCTTGATGAAAGCGATGCGGAAAGAAATGCCAAACCATGGAAAACCGTAGGGCCGTGCGAAAATTTATTGCCCCCAGATTGGCCTGCACCTAAAGTATTAACGACTCAGGAAATTGCAGAAGTGGTCGATGCGTGGGGTGATGCGGCGGCGCGAGCTGATGCTGCCGGATTCGACGTGCTGGAAATACATGGTGCGCACGGATATTTGATAAGCGAGTTTTTATCACCGCTGAGTAACACGCGTAAAGATGGCTATGGAGGCGAAGAGGGAAGAACACGATTGGCATGTGAAGTGGTTGAGTCGGTTCGGGCGAACTGGCCTGATGATAAACCGCTATTTTTCCGAATATCAGTGATTGATGGTGTTGATGTAGGTTGGTCGATTGATGATTCCATCAGCTTTTCAAAACAGCTTAAAAGAATGGGAGTTGATTTGATTGATTGCTCCAGCGGTGGCTTTAAAGTTGAGCGAGACAGAGCTATACCAAGGAAATTAGGCTTTCAAGTCTATCTGTCTGAAGCTGTTAAAGCTGGTGCAAATATCCCCACAGCGTCAGTTGGGTTGATCACTGAGCCTGACCAGGCGGAGACTATTTTGCAGAGTGGGCAGGCCGACTTGATTGCGATCGGCAGAACCGCGTTGAATAATCCTTACTGGCCACGGCATGCGGCTCAGTATTTTAGTGTTGATGATAAGTTTGAGAATTGGCCGACTCAATATGGCTGGTGGCTTGAGCGCTGGGCCAAGACGTTGAATCGATGTGAAGACAGGTGAAATCGCCCGGTAAATTTTAGATTTTTGGGGAAATAAAATGGAGCAAGAATGTATTCAGGAAAAAATGCGACCAAACTGTTGTTTTGGGTGTGGACTCGATAATCCCCATGGGTTGCAAATTAATAGCTACTGGAACGGTGATGAGGTTGTTTGTATCTGGAGTCCTAAGGATTACATGACAGGTCCCCCTGATTATCTATATGGTGGCACCTCTGCTAGTTTAATCGATTGCCATTCCGTCAATGCCGCGATTGCTTATGCTAATAGAATGGAGGGGAATGAGGATAAATACGATCAAAATATCCGCATGGTCACGGGGACAATGACCGTAAAATATTTAAAACCGGTTCCCATGAAGCCAGTCAAATTAACAGCAACGATTGAAAAAGTGGAAGGCCGAAAATATACCGTTAAAAGCACACTGCAAAGCGACAATGTGGTTTGTGTAGAGGGTAAGGTGGTTGCTATTCTTTTGAAGGTTGAAAAAGGTGAGTTGTAATCCAGTAGCTTGGCCTTGAATGGTAATATTGGTATCTCAGTATAAATATAAAAAGCCATAATTAAGGCTAAAACGGGCAGTGGAGGTATTGTATGTTGGGGACTGTTTATCGGAATAAAGATTATCAGGGCCGGATTGAGAGAGCCCGAGAGCAATTTCATTGTGGTTTTGAAGTAAACGAAGAAATGCTTTCCCCGCTTGTGCTCGAGTCATGGCAGCGATCCAGGCAATTTAACGTCAGTAGTAATTTGAGTCGAGCTCCCGAAATTGAGGGAAATGGCTTGACTAATACGGAACAGGATTCGTACTTGGCGCTACGAAAAGCCGCACTACCCGTTATCAAGGATGCACGAAGGATTCTTGATGATAATCAGCTGCTTATGCTGCTAACTTCTGCTGAGGGGAAGATTATTGAGCGTGAGGGGAATCTGCGGTCGTTAAAAATAGCTGATTCACAGCAACTCATTATCGGTAGCAGCTGGACGGAAAGCAGTTGTGGTACAAATGCAGTGGGAATGGCTATTTCCCTGCAGCAGCCAGCACAGATTGTTGCCCATGAGCATTATTGTGAAATGGTGAAAGTCTGGGGTTGTGCGGCTGTACCGATCAAAGACTTGAGAGATGGACGTATGCTGGGCGTACTGGATACGACCGGTCCTGCGCATTCATTCGGCTCGATGAACCTTGGCTGGGTCAACTCAATGGCCTCATGCATTGCATTTCGATTGAATGAAGAGCGCAATTTATCAAAATATCGCTTGCTTGAGCACTGTATGGGGCAAGCTCGCAGGCTCTCCCAAGCTAACGTACAACTTTTTGATGAAGACGGTTTCCTGGTCTGGATGAGTGATTGGTTATTAACTAAGCAGTGTGACGTGACTCTTCTAGGGCATAATCAGATTGGCATGAGGTGGGATGAGATGGCTGTGAGTAGGCAACCACTAAAGAATCCCCCGCGAGATATTCAGGCAGATTGCTTGGAGCCCGTGGTCATTGGAGGCAGAATAGCTGGCCATTTGTTATTTATTCCGGTAAAAGTTGAAAAAAAAGTTACGAAAATAGCTGTAATAGAGGCTAGACAAAGCAGCTTGATTATTGGGGAAAGCGCTGTAACGGAGGGATTAAAAAATCTTGCGAAACGCTTTGCCTGTGTAGATGCGATTTGCACGCTTACCGGTGAAACAGGTACGGGCAAAGAGGTTATGGCCAGAGAAATGCACGCTCTGGGAAATAGAGAGGGTGCATTTATTGCGGTGAACTGTGGCGCGATGCAAAAAGAGCTGCTTGCGAGTGAGTTGTTTGGTTATGCGGAAGGTAGTTTTACCGGTGCCAAGCGAGGTGGAATGATTGGGAAGTTTGAGGCGGCTAACGGGGGGACTCTGCTGCTTGATGAGTTTTGCGAACTCCCTCTTGAATTACAGGTTTATCTGCTTAGAGTTCTTGAAGAGCATGAAGTCGTTCGGATTGGGGAATCAAAGCCTCGTAAGATTAATGTACGAATTATCGTCGCAACCAATAAAAACCTTGAAGAAGAGGTTGAAGCTAAGCGCCTGAGGGAAGATTTGTACTACAGAATCAATGCAAATATGATTGAGCTGCCCCCGTTACGGGAGCACAAAGAAGATATTATGGTTTTGTTCGATCATTTCCTAGGTCGAGTTTCAAGTGAGAGTTGTGGGATAGCACCTCAATTAACCCCCTCTTTTATAAAAGCGTTGAAAGCGCACAGTTGGCCGGGCAACATAAGAGAACTCCGCAATTTTGCCGAAAATTGTTTTCTGATGAATCCAGGTGAGACGTTAACGGTAGAGCATCTTCCCAATAGAATGCTGGCATCCGTTTCTCGTAGCTCCGGTCAAGAGGAAAGTGCGTGTGGTTGTACGCTTAAAGAAGTTGAGCGGCAGGCGCTTGTGGAAGCATTGAGTCTTTTTGATGGGAATATTTCGAAGGCTGCACGGCACCTTGGTATTGCGAGAAGTACGTTCTATAAGAAAATGGATGCATTAGAAAAGGATTGATTTCTTTATTCTTCTCATTGCTATTTGTGTTTGCACTTGAATACCATCGAGCACTTTTTCATCATTTCATTCTTCCTAATTTCAATTAAGCTGTTGGTGCTTAACCGAGATACTTAAATCTTTATCTCGGCTGTCTCATTTTCGGACATTTTGTGATGTGATTATCCAATATCAGGACATTATGAGGTGATGTGGGTAAAGTTATTTTCTAAATGACCACTGATAAATAAGCGCTCTTCCTGCAACTGTGTTCTGGCATAAAGAATGCAATCGGTTACTTAGGTGCATACCTGTTTGTACCAAACATAAACCTGTAGGAGGGCGATCAAATGGTAGCAGCAACAAAAGAGGTGCAGGGAAATAAGCCTGTTGAGGTTGAAAAAACGGTAGCCTATAAAATCAGTCAGCGAGATGAGTTAACCGAAAAAACGGGACACTACTGGGGAATTAAAGAATTCACGCTTAAAGACAGTATCTGACCCAGTGAAGTTTGAGCGTTTTTATTCACGCCTGCAATCAGCCTGTATGGCGGCCAGAGAGATTTCTCGATTTGTTGCAGCTAGTCTGGGTGGTCGAGAAATGGGTGAGGCTGTGTGGGGGTTGGCAAGAAAGTACATGAAGCTGGGGGGAAGATTGCACCTCAGATCTGGCATACAGGGATGATGAGAGAGAAAGGAATGGAGCCTGATCCAGAAGAGATTGCTGTTGGGCCAAGCGATATATATAAGGATGTAGAGCTGGTGGCGCGTGGTCTTGGCCTGGATGAAATTGCAGAGATCGTGCTTGCTTATGCGCAAGCAGCGAAAGATGCAAAATCACTCGGTTTTGATGCGGTAGAAATCCACGGTGCACATCAATATTTAATCGATCAGTTTTTCTGGGAAGAAACCAATAAACGAACAGATGAATATGGGGGGGTAATAGAAAACCGTATTCGCTTTGGGAAAGAGGTTGTTGCTGCAGTACGGGCGGTAGTTGGCCCAGAATTTCCTGTTATTTTTCGTTTTTCGCAATGGAAACTACTGGATTACACAGCAAAAATTGCCAACTCTCCTGAGGAGTTAGGGAAAATCCTTATTCCTTTGAGTGAAGCAAGGTGTGGACATTTTTCACGCCAGTACAAGGCGTTTTTGGGAGCCAGAATTTGAAGGATCTGATTTAAATTTGGCTGGTTGGGCGAAAAAACTGACCGGTAAACCTTCCATTACGCTAGGAAGCGTTGGGCTGGATAAGGAATTTAAGCTTGACCACTTTATAGGGACAGAAAATCCTGATGCAGGCACGACTGATATCAATGAACTGTGTAGCCGATTAAACAAAGGTGAATTTGATTTGGTGGCGCTTGGCCGGGCGATAATGGGCGATCACCAGTGGGTTAACAAAGTTAAGGCAGGCGATTTTGCGAGCATCAAACCCTTTGATAAGCACGCAATGGATACCCTCACTTGATGCCCTTTTTGTTAAAGAAATGGTAAAACGGTAAGATCGAGAGAAAGTAATACTGACTTCCTGAGGAGGAAAAATGACATCTGTAATGAAAGAAGGGCTGGGACTTCCAGTTGAAAAGACGTTGGAATACAAGCTGCAGCAACGTGACGAGTTGTATAAAAAAACAGGGCACTACTGGGGAGTAAAAGAGCTTAAGTTAAAAGAGCAGGATCCAATTAAATATGAACGCTTTTTTTCACGAATTCAGTCCGCCGTTTTTGCTGCGCGTGAAAAAGCTCGGTTTGTTGCGGCAAGTCCGGGTGGACGAGAAATGGGTGAATCACTCTGGGCACTAACAACTGCTGAAGGGGACACGATCGCCATGTCGTTGGGCTTTATTTCTCATTGTGCCTCTTTTCCTGTCTCGATCAAACACATGATTGATAACCAGTTTGAAACTAATCCGGGCATTAACGACGGTGATGTATTTAGTGCTGATGATCCGCTGACATCCGGTGCGCCACATCCGGGAGATACATACACGCTGGTTCCTATTTCTGTGGGTGGAGAAGTTATTGCGTGGTCATGTTCGGTTAATCATATCATGGACGCAGGCGCCCCTCAGGCGGGCAGCTGGCCAGTTTTTACGGTTGATACATTTATGGATGGGTTTGTCTTTCCGCCAATGAAAACAGGCGAAAACTTACGGGCGGCAAAATGGTGGGACAACCTGTGGATGAGGCGTACCCGTGCGGGAGCGATGAATGTTCTAGATGACAGAATGAGGCTTGCGGGCTGTTCAATGATTCATGGTTCTATACATGAAATTATTGAGGAATTCGGGGTCGAATACTACCAACAGGCATGCAAGGAGATTATTGAAGAGAGTCGACGGATGATCCTAAATAACATGCGTTCTACGTTGGTCCCTGGGCGATATGATGGAAGCTGTTTCAGAATCTCCATGCTAAAAGGGCAGCAAAAAATTTGGGAGCATGCGGATAAAAATGAGCTGATTCACGTGCGTGGTGTATTCAGTGTTGATGAAGAGGGCCGAGTTGTATGGGATACAGAAGGCTCTTCACGGTGGGGCTATCATGGTTTTAATGGTTACCCTGGTGGTTCTGATGTGGCACTGTATCTTTGTATGACCACGACATTCGCCCATAGCTGTAAAGCTAGTGCTGGCGTCAATATGAACGTTGAGAGCATCTACCATGAAGGGAGCATTTATAA
>QNFJ01000002.1 GCA_003646305.1 Gammaproteobacteria bacterium
GGGCAGTTATACAATCTCACGCTACAGGATGAGTGCCAACTTTTCAGTGGTGACTGTATTCTCAAGTCGGGTGATTTGCTGATCAATATTACCGATGAAAAAGGCACCACAAGGGTCAATACCAGCTTCCCTGTGGACAAAGTTGCGCTTTCTATCGTCTCAGCCGATAACAAAGAAATTATTTATGAATTAAACAAAGCTGAAAGCTTTCAATATTGGCAACGAGAAACCACTCTCCGCACCACACACCTTGATCAGACGTCATTCAAAAACCTTCGTATTATGGTGAAAATAAAAGGTGATCTTTATCTATCTGAGCTGAGTGCCTCGGTGATTAAGAGATAGGTTGGACTTCAATCCAACATAATTACGTGATTTTAAGCCTGTTGCTGTCGGACTAAAGTCCAACCTACAGCCAATCATAGACCCGTTAACCCATTAGCGACAATGAAATGGATCCAGAACTAAAAGAAATATACGACTTTATTGGGGCAATCCCCCCCTTTGATCAACTCCCCTCTGAGGAACTCGAGCGGTTGATTCCAAAAGTGACCATTCGTTACCTTCGTACAGGAGCCGACTTATGCCCAGAAGGTGGTTTGGAGGAAAAAATATATCTGGTCCGCAAAGGTGCGCTCTCTCTGTTATCAGTCAACGGTCAACTGATAGAGAAATTCGGGGAAAGCGATATTTATGCTTTCTGTGAGCAAAATGAAGCTGACCGGCTGGTAACTCAGGTGACAGAAGATAGTTTACTTTACACATTACCGTTAACCACAACAGAAAGGCTGAAAGAACACTACCCTGCCGTTAACAGTTTTTTTGATAAATCTGCTTCACAACGACTTAACCAAATAGTCAAAGAAAAGAGCAAAGAGGCGATTATCAATTCAACATTGATGGACAGTACCATTGCTGAACTGTTTAATGAGCCCGCAACGACTATCGAATCTGATCAGAGTATTTCTGATGCAGCAAAAAAGATGACCGCACTCAACCACTCCGCCCTGCTTGTTATGGAGGGCAGCAAACTGGTTGGAATTGTCACAGACAAAGACCTAAGGAAACGTTGTTTGGCAACAGGACTTTCTCCTGACAGGCCGGTCACCAGCATCATGACCGCAGAACCTAAATGTGTCACCATTAATCACAATGCGTTTGATACCTTAATGTTGATGCACCAAAAGGGCTTTCATCACCTGCCTGTTATCCGCAATGGCGCCGTTGCCGGCATGATTACTGTCACCGACTTAATGCATCAGGAAAGTGAGAATAGTAGCCACCTGACAGGCCTTGTTCATAAAGCAAAAACCGTTGAAGAGCTGATTGAGGCAAGCAAGTTGCTCCCTCAAATACAGGTAAAACTCACCCGTTTAGGTGCCAGCGCAGAGCATCTTGGAAAATCTGTTTCTGCAATCACCACAGCTATCACCTGCCGCCTAATTGAACTGGCTGAAGAGAAGCTTGGCCCTGCACCTGTCCCTTATCTCTGGGTTGCCGCTGGCTCTCACGCACGGCAAGAGCAGTCCTCTCACTCTGATCAGGATAATGGCCTCATTATCTCCGATAAAATGAAACCAGAAGATGATGCCTGGTTTAAAGCGCTGGCAATATTTGTCACTGATGGGCTGAATAGCTGCGGTTATGTCTACTGCCCGGGAGAGGTGATGGCAACCAATCCAAAATGGCGACAACCCGTCTCGGTTTGGAGAAGCTATTTTGACAGTTGGGTTGAGACACCAGAACCAATGGCTTTGATGTACAGCAGCATCTTCTTTGATCTTTTCGCTGTCTATGGTGAAAGTGCATTTCTAACAGAAATCCGCATCAGCACACTTAATAAAACGCGGAAAAGCACACTCTTTTTGGCCCTGCTTTCACGAAATGCCCTTAAACTAGCGCCTCCGTTAGGTTTCTTCCGAGATTTTGTTTTGGAAAGCAGCGGTGACCATAAAGACACGCTTGATCTCAAACATAATGGCATTGCCCCCATTGTTGACCTTGCCAGAATTTATGCCCTGTCAGAAGGAATCTACTCGGTAAACACCATTAACCGACTCAGAGCCGCTGCCGGCACCCCTTCTCTCAGCAAGGAGGCTTCAGAAGAGCTAATCGATGCGCTTGAATTTCTCGGAACGCTTCGTATTGAACACCAGGCAAAACAGATCAAAAACAATCAGCAGCCTGATAACTACCTCTCCCCAAATGCACTTTCCAAATTAGAGCGAGAGCACCTTAAAGATGCCTTTAAAGTGATTCGTTCAATGCAGAAAGTGATTCAGTCTCGCTATAACTAGCTGATTAATACAGCCATGTTCAGTCAACTATTCGGTCTAGAGGCTCAGCGGAAACGACTTCTTAAAAAAGCACCAGAGGGCGCGTTAAGAGACTTTCTATCGGTCCCTTTTCCTGAACTCGACACACCCATAAATAAGACACCCATATTGGCGGTTGATTTTGAAACAACTGGACTCAATATCAAAAAAGACAAAATACTCAGCGTCGGTTTTATCAGTATGGAGAATAATGAAATCCTCCTATCGACAGCCTACCATCGAGTTATCTATCTTAAAGAGGATTTAACCGAAGAGAACGTCATTATTCATCAAATTATGGATAGTGCCAGAGAACAGGGTGATTCATTGGAAGCGGTTATTTCCGAACTACTCAAAGCACTTGCGGGAAAAGTAATGCTTGTACACTACGCACGAATTGAAAAGAATTTTCTGGAACGTGCCTGCAAAAAACTTTATGGAGTAGCGCCTGTTTTCCCCATTATTGACACACTCGTTGTCGCAAAGAACCGATTAGATAAACAGGGGTCGTACAAGCCCGCTGAGCTTCGTCTATCTAACCTGCGAGATAGTCATAAACTGCCCGCTCACTACGCCCACAACGCTCTCAATGATGCGCTAGCAACAGCTGAAGTTTTAATGGCCGAAGTTGAACTCATAAGATGCGACTATCCATTGCCCTTAAAAAAACTACTTATCTAGAACACATTCCGCCAATTCTATTGGAAAACATCACACTCTTTGCTACTCTCAACCGATTCAGTTGAAAGGTTTTTCCCGTGTCCGATTCCGACTCACCAGAAGATAGAGCAACTGCCGAATCTAACCAGAAAGTACTTTTGGCGCAACTTGCCAAACTCGCTCCTAGTGGTCAAAAAGCGCTTTTTGAAAAATTAATTGCTCAAAGCCAGTTCTATTTTGCATTAACCGGTCAACTACAAAAAGAGCCGCTTGACCCTCCAGAACAGGCAAAGCAGGTGGGCTCTGAAAAGGGGTGGGACGTTCTTCAAGCACTATTTGGTGGTCACTCCCTTTTTAGTCAACAGACGGACATCCCTCTTACGACCTCACCCGAACTATCCAGGCTCCTAGGACTTCCTGATATTGAGGGAGTCAAAAAACAGGCTAAACTGTTTTCTGAGTTAGCAAAAAAAGCAGCGCAATTGCAATCGGCTCAAAAAAAGCTGACCCCTTTCTTTAAAGAACTCAACAAACTGGCACTAAAGCAGTTCAGTGATAGAAAGAGCGATTCCCAAGATGCCAACGAACTCTATTCACTCTGGATTGAGTGTGGAGAGCAGGCTTTCGCTAAAGTGAGTCAATATAATCAATATATTGAATCTCAGACTGAGCTTCTAAACTCACTGACCGGCATGGATGCCTTAAGAAAAAAGGTGGCTCAATCAGCACTTCAGCAGTCAGGACTTTCAAGCCATCATGAAATGGAAACCGTCCAGCGGAGTCTTCATGCGCTAAAACGCGAGTTTAGACGAAAGAGCCGGCAACAAGAGCAAGAAATAGCGGGACTAAAAAAGGAAATCCTCTCTCTGAAAAGAAAGCAGCCGTCTAAATCGAGCCTAAAAAAATGAGTACAAAAGAGCAATCTGAACTCGATAATTTTGTTGCACAGCTCAGAAAAGGGGCTGCTCTGTTAAAAGAGATTCCACCTATTAACGTCGGCACTACCCCGAAAGAGCTGGTCTATCAGGAGGACAAACTCCAGCTATTCCATTATCTCTCTGAAAAGCCGGGCATTCCCGTTCTAATCATCTATTCACTGGTTAACCGGCCTTATATAGCCGACCTGCAACCCGACCGTTCATTCATCAAAACCTTGCAGAGTGAGGGGCTGGATGTATACCTTATTGACTGGGGTTATCCCGATGCGGCTGACCGATTTACCAATCTTGATGATTACCTAAATGATTACACCGATCGTTGTGTTGATGAGGTCGCGCGCCTGACAAAAAAGCGTAAAGTTAACCTTATTGGGATCTGTCAGGGAGGCACGATGGCGCTTTGCTACGCGGCACTTCACCCCAAAAAAGTTGGCAGTCTGACCTTGCTGGTTTCACCCGTTGACTTTCATACCCGCGATAACCTTTTAACCCCCTGGCTCACCAACATCCAGGTTGAAACAATCATAGAAAATAACGGTAATTTCCCCGGTGAGGCATTGGCCTTTTTATTCCGCTCACTAAAACCCTTCCAGCTCAATCGCAAAAAGTACGTTGACCTGATTGATTCTCTCGATAACCGCGAGAAGCTTGAGAATTTCTTAAGAATGGAGCGTTGGATAAACGATAGTCCCGATCTGGCAGGGGAGGCCTTTCTGGAATTTAACCGGGATTTTTTTGTCGAGAATAAGCTCATATCTGGGCAACTAAAGATAGGTCATCAAGAGGTCAACACTCAGGCAATCAATTGCCCAATTCTAAATGTTTACGCACAGCAGGACCACTTAGTCCCACCTGATTCATCAAAAGCACTTAAGAAAATTGTACCTGAGAAAAACTATACCGAGATTGAGGCGCCGGGCGGCCATATCGGTCTCTTTGTAAGCGGAAAGTCGCTTAAGACCATCCCAAAGAAAATTGCAGGCTGGCTCAAAAAGAGCGGGTAACTCTATTTTTTGGTGGCACTCGCCATCTGCCCCATCATTGCGTCCCAAAAGCTCTTTTGTACCCCTTCAAGTGACTGAATATTTTCGGGCATAAACTGCGACATCATTTTTGTCACATCAAGGCTATCGATATTTTCCAGCATTTTCTCGCGCATTTTCTTGAGCATTTCCTCTTGAATAACTTCAATATGAGGCAGGCCGAAAAAGGTTCTTAATTCCTGAGGGGTTGCATCAACTTCAATATTTATTTTCATAAACTTGTCCCGCTTTTTGTTTTTTAGGCTTAAATGAAAGATAGCACATATTATTCAGTCAATCATTACCGGCACTTCCCTGACCAGCTTCACTTCATAGCTTGTAACTTCTGCGCAATAGGCCAATGCTTCCACGCCTGACTTTATCGCTTCGGACAGTGTTTCTGCATACAGTGGGTCAATTTCGTTTGCGGGGCGGAAGTTCATTACATCAGAACGCTGTATACAATAAAAGATGACCGCTCGCTGCCCTTGCCTCACCATCTCTGCCAGTTCACGAAGATGCTTTGTTCCTCTCTCGGTTACCGCATCAGGAAACAGTGCCGTCTCTCCTTCTACAAGTGTCACATTCTTCACTTCAACATAACAATCCGAGACTGAAGTTGATTCTAACAATAGGTCAATACGACTCTTCTCTTTACCGTATCGAACTTCTCGCCGAATCGAGCTGTAACCGGACAGAGAGGTTATCAACTCATTAGTAATTGCCTCCTCCACCAGCTTGTTGCTCAATAAAGTATTGATACCAACCAGAACACCCGGCTTAACCTCAACAAGCTCCCAGGAAAGTGGGTATTTCCGTTTCGGGTTATCGGAACGGCTCAACCAAACTCGGCTTCCGGGTTCACTACAGCCTGTCATTGAGCCTGTATTGGCTGTATGTACCGTTACAATTTCACCACAGCTTAACTCAACATCCGCCAGGAAACGTTTATAGCGCCGAAGCAATGTACCTTCTATTAATTTTCCCGAAAATTTCATCCGCTCAGCTCTTTCATAAAGTGCCAATTTTAACGCCTTCCACACCGTATTATTCAATCACCTTGAGATAAAGGTTTCTCGCTGTTAAATTCAAATCGATTTGACCACGTGAGAGAAAAATGAGAATAGGCCTGCCCAAAGAGATCAAAGACAGTGAGAACCGTGTTTCGATAACGCCAGAAGGTGTTCGCCAATTAACTCAGAAGGGTCATATCGTTAATGTTGAACATAATGCAGGTTGCGGATCAGGCTTTTCTGACAACGCCTATATCGAGGCTAATGCCTCAATCACTTCAGCGGAGTCTGCCTGGAATAGTGACCTCGTGGTTAAGGTCAAAGAGCCACTCGACTCGGAGTACCGTTTTTTGAGCGGCCAGATGCTCTTCACCTATTTTCACCTCGCGGGTGGCGAGCTGGCGCTAACAGAAACTTTGCTGAACTCCCGGACAACGGCGATCGCTTACGAAACACTCGAAGATAACCATGGACGCCTCCCTTTATTGGCCCCGATGAGTGCCGTAGCTGGGAATATGGCCACTCTGATGGGCGCGTACTACCTGGCTCGCTTTAACGGCGGCAAAGGCATTCAGATTGGCCAGGTAATGGGAAGACCACAGGGGAAGGTGCTGATTATCGGAGATGGTGTCGTTGGACAACACGCTGCTCGTGTAGCTACCGGGATGGGAGCTGTTGTCCAAATGCTTGGTAACAAAGCTGAAAGAGCCGAGCAGTTACAGAAAAAAATCTCTACAAAGATTAACTACCAGTTATCGTCAAAAGAGGTTATCTCTCAAAATCTCAGCGATACTGATCTGCTCATCGGCGCGGTTCTCAGCCCAGGCAAGCAGGCGCCCCACTTAGTGACTGAAGAGATGGTCAAAAAGATGCAACCCGGCTCTGTTATTGTCGATGTGAGTATCGATCAGGGAGGCTGCATAGAGACATCTCGCCCG
Source organism: Gammaproteobacteria bacterium (assembly GCA_003646305.1). Classification (GTDB taxonomy): domain Bacteria; phylum Pseudomonadota; class Gammaproteobacteria; order Methylococcales; family UBA2780; genus UBA2780. Next base: position 6,887 of record QNFJ01000002.1, read on the forward strand.
ACCTCTCACTCGAGTCCCACCTTTATCAAACACGGCATTATTCATTACTGTGTCACTAATATGCCAGGGGCTTACCCCAGAACATCAACACTTGCGCTAACCGAGGCAACACTACCTTACTTAACGCAACTGGCTGATGGTGGAATTGAAAGTTTCATCAATAACAGTGGCGCAATAAAGGCAATCAATACATTAAAAGGCCACCTTTGTTGCTATGAGGTTGCCGAAGCATTTAGCCTTGAGAAACAGTTCAAAAAAGCAACGGAGCTGTTGCAATAGAGTAATCGAGCTACTTCATTAAAAAGCCACGTTTCCTCAAAAACTCTCGCATATGGGGGCGAGATTCTTTCCCGACCAGTGCTTTCATCTCCTCACTCCAACAACTATCCTTTTTGCCACCTGTACGTGATTTGTAATAACTTCGGATCTGTTCATCATAAATTTTGATTCCAGCGACATCACCAGCATCTTGATAACTATCTTCTTTTAAAACTACGGATAGAGGCAGGCGTGGTTTAACATCAGGGTCCTGGTCAGGATACCCAAGACACAAACCAAACAGAGGGTAAACCTGATCTGGCAAATCAAGAAGTTCTGAAACAGCCTGCGGGTTATTTCGAATACCACCGATATAACAGATACCCAGACCCAACGATTCTGCCGCTACCACGCAGTTTTGCGCCATCAACGCAACATCGACCGTGGCAATCATAAAATGCTCTGTCATACCCTCACTAAAGCTACCACTCTGCATCTCACAAGCAATCTGCGACCGATGTAAGTCAGCACAAAATACCAAGAAAGCCCCCGCACGATGAACATAGCCCTGCCCACCCGCTAACTCCGCAAGTTTTTCACGTTTACCGCTATCGCGAACTCGAATAACGGTTGTTGCCTGTATATTGCTCGATGTAGCCGCTGCTTGCCCACATAAAATAATTTCATTAATCAGCTCATCACTGACCGGCTCACTGGTAAATTTCCGAATAGAGCGATGTGATTTCAGTAGATTGGTGACTTCGTTCATAAAATATTTTCCTGTGAAAAAGCAGTGCCGCACAAGCAGGTTTTGATGCTGCTAACCGTACCGCCAAAATGGCGATATTTCAACAAACCTTCTTGACCATTGCATAGAAAACAAGCAATAAAAAAACCTCGCAGCTATCGGGCTTACGAGGCTTTATTGTATCTCTTTGGATCGTCCTTTGGAGGCTGAGGCCGGAATCGAACCGGCGTACACGGCTTTGCAGGCCGCTGCATAACCACTCTGCCACTCAGCCGGTGGACTAAACGCAAAAAGCCGCGTTTTTTACACGGCCTTTTAAACTTGGAGCGGGAAACGAGATTCGAACTCGCGACCCCAACCTTGGCAAGGTTGTGCTCTACCAGCTGAGCTATTCCCGCTTAAGTGAACCGACAATTGTATATTGAGTAGGAATTCTGTCAAGCTAAATATGATTATAAGTGCCTTTTTGTCGTTACAAAAAAGCCTATACTTACAGGCCTCGCTTTAATAACGGCAATGCAGCTCTAAGATAGCTAATCATTGACCATAGCGTCAAAACTGCTGCGACAAATAGAAGCAAATATCCAATATCACGTAGCGGGATATTCTCATAGTCTGAACCATACAGCAGGACCACAATGGCTAACATTTGAAATGTTGTCTTTACTTTCCCCAGCCAAGAAACCTTGATTTTTGCACGCTCTCCCAGCTCTGCCATCCATTCTCGTAGTGAGGTAATCGTGATTTCTCGCCCAATAATAACTGCCGACGCGATGGCTAGAGAGGGCGATGGGTCATTTTGAACGATTAACACGAGTGCAACAGCAACCATTAATTTATCTGCAACCGGATCTAGAAATGCTCCAAATGCCGTCATCTGCTGCCACCTTCTTGCCAGATAACCATCCAGCCAGTCAGTCAGCGCAGCAATCGAGAAAATCACCACGCAGGCGATATTTGACCAGTCAACGGGTAGATAGCAAAACAACACCAGCACTGGAATCAGGACGATGCGTAGTAATGTTAATGTTGTGGGCAGGTTAAATCTCATTCTTTAACCCTGTATCATGAAATGTGTCATATATTTTCTGTGCTAACTGTTTGCTGATTCCCTCGACCATTTTTAAGGAATCAACATTTGCTCGGCGTATATTTTGCAACCCACCAAACTGCTTAAGCAGCTTCTGCCTTCTTTTCGGCCCCAGGCCGGCAATCTGCTCTAGGGGTGACTCTTTTTTGCTCTTACCCCGCCGTGTGCGGTGCGCGGTAATTGCAAAACGGTGCGCCTCATCCCGTATCATCTGAATCAGGAGAAATGCAGGAGAGTCTGGCTCAATATCTATCGGCCCTGGATAACCCACCCGATAAAGCAACTCTGAACCGGCTTTTCGATCTGGCCCCTTGGAAACACCGATGACTATCATATCTGATATTTCAAGTGCATTCAGACTTTCACTCACCGAGCTAAGCTGTCCTTTACCTCCATCAATAAACAGAATATCCGGTTTCTTATGCTCTCCTTTTTTTAGTCGTTTAAAACGCCTGCTAACAGCTTGAGAAAGCGCCGCATAATCGTCTCCCGGTGTGATTCCCTCAATATTAAACCGTCTATAGGCTGACTTAAGCGGCCCCTCGTGATCGAAGACAACACAGGAGGCCACTGTTTTGTCTCCTTGCGTATGGCTAATATCGAAACATTCCATTCGCTCTATTTCATTTTCCATACCTAAAACGGCTCGTAACGACTGGTAACGTTCAGATAGACTCTTCTTGCTAGAGACTCGGCTATTTAGGGCATTCTGCGCATTCAATCCTGCCATCTCTAGCCATTTTGCTCGGTCACCTCGTACGTTATGTTTGATTGAAACCTTGTGTCTGCTTTGCTCGCCCAAAACGGATTCTAACCACTCTGCATCATCTACAGCATGATTTACCAGCAGCTCTTTTGGAGGCACTCTCGTCATGTAGTATTGGGCGATAAATGCCGATAAAACGGCACCCTCTTCCTGCCTATTCTGTGATCGTGGATAAAAAATCTGACTCCCCGTGTGCTGACCTTTTCTGATGAAGAAAACCTGTACTGATGACTGTCTCTCAATTGTGCAGCAGGCAACAATATCAAGATCCCCTTTTTCACCACTCACATATTGCTTCTCGAGCACTTTTCTCAATGTCGCTATTTGATCCCTGCAAATTGTCGCATGTTCAAAGTCTAAGTTATGAGACGCCTTTTCCATTTTTTCCACCAACTCATCAATTAGCCGGTTTCCCTTCCCTTCTAGAAACATAATGGTATGCCGTACATCTTCCCTGTAGTTCGCCTCACTGATCAGATTAGTGCAGGGCGCAGAGCAGCGTTCAATTTGATGTTGCAAACAGGGCCTTGAGCGGTTCTTAAAAAAAGAGTCTTCACATTGACGAATGGGAAATACTTTTTGTAACAGGTGCAAACTTTCACGCACCGCACCTACGCTTGAATAAGGCCCCAGGTAGCGCCCCTGCTTGCGCCTTGCACCTCTATGTACTGTGATACGCGGAAATTCTTGATCCGTGGAGAGATAGATATAGGGATAGCTTTTATCATCTCTCAAACAAATATTGTAGCGAGGCCTCAAGCTCTTGATTAACTGACACTCTAATAACAGCGCTTCATTTTCACTCCCTGTGACAATCGTCTCAATCGACTGAACATGGGAGATCATTACCCGCTGCTTTATGCTCGAACTATTTGAGCGGAAATAGCTTGAAACTCTGTTTTTAAGGTTCTTTGCTTTGCCCACATAGATCACCGTCCCACGCTCATCCAGCATTTTGTAAATACCGGGGTGAGTTGTCAGGCTTTTTAAAAATGGCTTGTGATCGAATAATGGCGCTAATGTCATTACGCTTTGTTTGTTTCTATATCCTCAAAACAAAAAGGCCGAACAGTTTAAAACCGTCGGCCTTTTTATCTAACTAAAAGGTGGCTCTATTCTTTACTCTCTGCTTTACTAGCAGCCGCTCCAAAAAGGCCATCTTGCATATCCTGCCAGATCTTCAGATTCCGCTTGGTCATATCTGACATCATTGAAACAGGATCGGTCACCATTACAGAGCTCAGTTTGTTTTTCATTTCACACCGCTGCTCACCGAGTAAAACAAAAGTTTTTTCGAGATACCTTGCAACATTACCTTGCACCGGATCACCATAAAAGCGAATCAACTGCTCCAGGGTGTTGGTGCTTAACATAGGCTCGCCACCTTCCTCTTGCTCAATAATAATCTGCAACAAGATTGTGCGCGTAATCTCTTCTTTGCTCTTCGCGTCAATAATCTGGAAATCCTCATGAGCCATTACCAGCTCTTTAACATCACTCAGCGTTATATATTTACTCAGCGTTGTGTCGTAAAGCCGCCTGTTGGGATACTTCTTTATGATTCTTTGTTCACTCATTGAATTTCCAATACCAAATAAATTGACTAGATCGTTATGTGTTGACCACCATTTGGAGAAATATCACAACCTGTCATATAAGCTGCACCATCAGAAGCCATAAACGAAACATACCCAGCCATTTCTTCAGGTGTGCCTAAGCGCCCCATTGGGATTGTTGCAACAATAGATTCCATCACTTTTTCAGGAATCGCCAACACCATTTCCGTTGCAATATACCCCGGAGAAAGCGTGTTAACCGTCACACCCTTGGTCGCCAGTTCACGCGCCAGAGACATCGTAAAACCATACATTCCCGCTTTGGCTGTACAGTAATTAACCTGCCCCATCTGACCCCTGCGACCATTTACAGAAGAGATGTTGATGATACGACCAAATCCACGCTCCGACATACCAGCCGTCACCTGTTTAGTCACGTTAAAAAGACTATCCAAGTTAGTTGCGATCACTGCACTCCACTTGCTTTGATCCATTTTTTTAAACATGCTATCTTTTGTGATCCCCGCATTGTTGACCAAAATATCAATTGGACCTACTGCCGATTCTGCTTCTGCAACCGCTGCAGCGCAGGCATCAAAATCTGCAACGTTACATTGCACAATCGTAAAATCATAACCATCTGCCTTTTGTGCTTCTTTCCATTTTTGGGCTTTTTCAGGGTTATTATATGCAGCAACAACCGTTACACCATCATCGGCAAGGCGGCGGCAAATAGCTGTTCCAATCCCACCTGTTCCCCCTGTTACAAAAGCAATTCTTTGACTCATTCCCTACTCCTCAAGCATTATGAAAAAAATAAATAACCTAGTATTTTTCTAAATTTATCTAAGTTGATCTTTTTTAACACAGATTGTTTTTTTGTTCCAGAAACAGACAAAAAAAAAGAGCTAAAAGCCCAATGGACAAGCTGTATCAAAATCTAAAGTTCTGTTCTTTTGGGATCGCGTGTAAAAGTTCCAAACAAAACAAAGGGCCTTTCGGCCCTCTATTTTTAATCGACTTCTTTCATGCTGAGGCGGACACGCCCTTGACGATCAATCTCCAACACTTTAACTCTGACTAGGTCTCCCTCACTCAGCTTATCACTGACGTTTTCGACTCTGTCCTGTGAGATTTGAGAGATATGCACCAACCCATCCTTTCCAGGAAGGATCGTTACAAAGGCACCAAAGTCCATCAAGCGCGCCACTTTCCCTTCGTAGATCTTTCCGACTTCGACTTCTGCCGTAATATCTTCGATCTGTTTACGAGCAGCCTCACCAGCCTTCAGATCAACCGACGCAATCTTAATAACACCATCATCAGTGATATCAATGCTTGCACCCGTCTCTTCAGTAATTGAACGAATAGTCGCACCACCTTTACCAATCACATCACGAATTTTGCTAGGATCAATATTGATTGTGAGAATTCTAGGAGCAAATTCCGACATTTCAGCACGTGTCTCTCCAAGCGCTTCATTCATTTTTTCAAGAATGGTTAAACGACCACCTTTAGCCTGCTCCAATGCGTTTTTCATAATCTCAGGTGTAATACCGTCAATCTTGATATCCATTTGCAATGCATTGATGCCTTCGGCCGTACCGGCTACTTTGAAATCCATATCGCCCAGGTGATCTTCATCACCGAGGATATCGGACAATACTGCATAACGGTCATCTTCTTTGATCAAACCCATCGCGATTCCGGCAACAGGTGCTTTCAAAGGAACGCCTGCATCCATCAATGCGAGGCTTGTTCCGCAAACAGACGCCATTGAGCTCGAACCATTTGACTCGATAATTTCAGAAACAACACGAATGACATAAGGGAAATCATCAGCACTTGGCAGCACTGCCTCAATACTGCGTCGAGCCAATTTTCCATGACCAATTTCACGACGTTTTGGTGAACCAACGAAACCGGTTTCACCAACGCAAAATGGAGGGAAATTGTAATGTAACATAAAGTTATCGTGATATGAACCTTCGAGCGCATCAATTAACTGAGCATCTCTTCCTGTTCCCAGTGTTGCCACAACAATGGCCTGTGTCTCTCCGCGCGTAAAAAGTGCCGAACCATGTGTGCGAGGTAAAACGCCTGTACGAACAGAAATCTTTCGAACTGTTTGTAGGTCACGTCCATCAATACGTTTGCCTGTTGCGAGCACAGAGCCACGAACAACCTCTTTTTCTAGCTTTCCAAACAGCGCTTTAACTTCTGCGCCATCAATGCTTTCGTCAGCAGTCAATTTTTCGACTAGAGCAGAGCGAACTTCTTTAAGCTTATCCTGACGCGCCATCTTTTCAGAAATCTGGTAGGCCGCTGTAACAGCCGCTTCAGCTTCAGCATAAACGGTTGTCTTCAGCGCTTCATTTATCGCTGGAGCTGCCCATTCCCAAACGGGCTTTCCAACTTCTGTAGCAAGTTCTTTAATCGCCTGAATAGCTGGCTGCATCTGTTCATGTCCAAACAGTACCGCGCCCAGCATGATCTCTTCAGAAAGTTGATCCGCTTCAGACTCAACCATTAGAACCGCTTTATCTGTACCAGCAACAACCAGATCCAAACTTGATTCTTCTACATCAGTCCGAGATGGGTTAAGCAGGTATTCGCCATCTTTGTAGCCGATGCGTGCTGCACCAATTGGACCATTGAATGGGATACCTGAGATCGCAACCGCGGCTGAAGCACCGATCAACGCAGGAATATCTGGAGAAACTTCAGGGTTTAGCGAGATAAGTGTCGCAATAATCTGAACTTCGTTTTTGAATCCCTTCGGGAAAAGAGGACGTAAAGGTCTGTCAATCAATCGACAAATAAGTGTCTCTTTTTCAGTTGGACGACCTTCTCGCTTAAAAAATCCACCTGGGATTTTCCCGGCTGCGTAGGCTTTTTCCTGATAATTAACCGTTAAGGGGAAGAAATCACGCTCCTGGTCATCTAGCTTACCAACCACACTGACAAGAAGGGATGTCCCGCCCATATCAATTAAGATTGCGCCATCTGCCTGGCGAGCAATCTCACCTGTTTCGATTGTGACCAGCTGGTCGCCAAATTTAAACTCTTTCCGAATAGAATTCATCAAGTATTGTTCCTATGAGATAAGCGGGTACTTACTTACGTAAGCCTAATCTTTCAATCAAAGAGCGGTAACGAGCCGCATCTTTTCTTTTTAGGTAATCGAGCAACTTGCGGCGCTGGTTAACCAAGCGCAATAGGCCCTGTCTTGAATGGTGATCTTTCTTATGCTCTGCGAAATGAGGCGTAAGATGTTTGATACGAGCAGTTAAAAGTGCAACCTGAACTTCGGTAGACCCTGTGTCATCTTTTGACAACTGATACTCTTGTACCACTGCACTCGTTTGCTCTGCAGTAAACGGCATGTAAAACTCCTAAATTTTGATAAACGAATTAAAAAACTTGATAATTTTAACGCTTGTAGGCGCTTGTAACAAGCGAATTCCTACTAATCTGGCAAATAGCACCGCATTGGAAAGCTAGAGATTAAATAGCCTTTTTGGCGCCAAACGTCCCGCGTCATCTATTTTGCCTAACCCAATAAATCCACAAGAAGCATCATACATCCTGACTAACCCTTCCATCCTCTCTCTCCGAACATCTGGGCACTCTACCGCTTGCCCCTGCTTGATGTGCCATGCAAGTGAGTCGGACAAGTTAAGCTTCGGCCATTCTGAAATCGCTGCATCAACCGGTAATAACGTTGCCATCAGGGACTCTCCTCCCTCTTTAGACAGGGCCTCAAGCTGGCCCAGGCTGAACGCATTTTCAACATTAAAGCAATTCACTTCTGTGCGACGAAGTATCTCTACATGCGCACCACAACCCATTTTCTTTCCAATATCTTCGGCTAACGTACGAATGTAGGTCCCTTTTGAACAAAGCACATCCAGCTCGAGACTCGCCTCATCAAAACCGGTCAAGTGAAGCTCGTGAATGATAATTTTTCTCGCTTTTCTTTCGACTTCCAGCCCTTTTCTGGCCAGCTTATAGAGACGCTCCCCATTATGCTTTAGAGCCGAATACATGGGGGGAACCTGGCTAATTTCGCCTTCAAACCCCTTTAAAATGACCCCGAGGTCAGCTTGAGTAAATAAGGGAACTGGCTTTTCAGAAATGATAGCACCCTCTTTGTCACCACTATCTGTGACCACACCAAGCCTGACTTTAACCTGATAACGCTTATCGCCATCAAGCAAATAGGCGGAGACTTTTGTTGCTTCACCAAAACAGATAGGTAAAAGCCCACTGGCCAGAGGATCTAAACTACCTGTATGCCCTGCCTTCCGGGCATTAAATATAGACTTTGCTCGTTGCAGCTCAGAATTTGATGAACGACCAGTACCTTTATCTAATAATAGAATCCCGCTGATATGCTGCCCTTTGGACAGCCTGCCTCGACGTCCCATTAATCGCTATCCGCGTCATCTTTTTTATCTGGCAAGTCCAGGTTTTCGATTAGCGTTGTTAACCGTGCACCACGCTCAATGGACTCATCAAATACAAATCTTAATTCGGGCACCCTGCGCATCCTGACCCGACCAGACAACGCATGACGTAACCAGGGCGCTGATTTATTTAGAATTTTCAGGCTTTCTTCTATCTGGCTCTCATCGGCATTCATCACTCCGACGTAAACTTTTGCTACATCCAGATCTCGCGAAACTCGAACCGTATTAACGGTAATAAAACCCAGCTTTGGGTTTCTAAACTCCATTTGGATGGTTGTTGCCAGCTCTCGCTGCACCTCCGCAGCAACACGATCACTTCTACTAAATTCTCGAGCCATTAGAGAGTCCGTTTAACCTCCACACGATCAAACACCTCAATCTGGTCACCTGGCTGCACATCAGTATAATTCTTCACAGCAATACCGCACTCCATGCCTGATTTAACTTCATTAACATCATCTTTGAAGCGCCTTAATGACTCTAGCTGACCTTCATAAATAACGACGTTATCACGCAACACGCGAATCGGAAGGTTTCGCTTCACAACCCCTTCTGTCACCATACAACCCGCGACTGCGCCGAATTTTGGAGAACGAAAAACATCTCGGACATTAGCAACACCCAGTATCTGTTCCTGGATCTCTGGCGCCAGAAGACCACTCACCGCACGCTTAACCTCATCGATCACATCATAAATAATACTGTAATAATGCAGATCAATTCCTTTCCCTTCGATTAGCTTTCTGGCACTCGCATCTGCACGTACATTAAAACCGATCACGATTGCACCGGCAGCGATTGCCAGATTAGCATCTCCCTCGTTGATGCCGCCCACACCTGCCGAGATAACTTTTACTTTAACCTCTTCGTGGGAGATATTTATGAGCGCATCACGTAGTGCTTCTAAACTGCCTCGAACATCTGTTTTCAGGACAATTTTCAGCTCGTCAACATCACCTTCTGACATTTGATTGAAAAGTCCTTCCAGTCGCGCAGATTGTTGTTCTGCGAGCACACCCGCACGATTCCTATTTTGACGCAAAGAAGCCAGTTCTTTTGCTTTACGCTCATCAGGGACAACCATAAACTCATCCCCAGCCTCGGGAATTCCAGATAGCCCCAGAATCTCAACCGGCATAGAAGGTGTAGCCTCTTTTACCGGCTTACCATTTTCATCAAAAACAGCTCGAATACGTCCAAACTCCTCACCGCTCAAGACAATATCGCCTTTCTTTAACGTTCCTTTCTGAACCAGCAACGACGCAACAGCACCTCGCCCTTTATCAAGACGCGCCTCAATCACAACACCCTGAGCCGCCATTTCAAGCGGCGCCTTAAGCTCCAGCATTTCAGACTGCAACAAGATAGTTTCCAGCAACTCATCAACACCTTGGCCTGTTTTGGCAGAAACATTGACAAAAATCGCGTCACCACCCCATTCTTCAGGTACAACTTCAAGCGCAACTAACTCTTGCTTAACGCGCTCAGGATCAGCTTCTTCTTTATCAATCTTGTTGACGGCAATAATCATCGGCACACCCGCTGCACGAGAATGCTCAACCGCCTCTTTTGTCTGCGGCATCACACCATCATCCGCAGCAACAACCAGAATTACAATATCAGTTGCCTGAGCACCACGTGCACGCATCGCTGTAAATGCAGCATGGCCCGGTGTATCCAGAAAAGTGACAACACCCTGGTTCGTTTTGACTTGGTAAGCACCGATGTGCTGGGTAATCCCGCCCGCCTCACCTGCTGCGACACGACTACTTCTAATATAATCAAGCAACGAAGTTTTGCCGTGATCAACGTGGCCCATAATGGTCACAACAGGCGCTCTTGCACTTTCAGAAATATCACTCGGCTGTACGCTGGCCAACACTTCCATTTCAAGATCATCGTCATTTTGCAAGACAGCAGTATGTCCCATCTCCTCAACCAGCAAGACAGCCGTTTCCTGATCAAGAATCTGGTTGATGGTGGCCATAATGCCCATCCCCATCATCACCTTAATGATCTCACCTGCTTTTACAGACATCCGTTGCGCAAGCTCTGAAACAATAATGGTTTCAGGCACATTGACTTCGCGAATAACGGGGGCAGTGGGTTTTTCGAAAGCATGTTTCGCATCACTGGCCACAACCGGTCTTGCCCGACCCTGCATTCTAGCTGGCTTCTTCTTGCGCCCTTTCTTGCCGCTAGCCATATGCAACTGCTTACGACCAAGGTGATCCTTTTTACCACCTGCTGGACTAGTAGAACTTTTAATTTTCGCTGTCGGTGCAACCTGTTCTTTCACTGGCTCAGCCTGCACCACTTTTGGCGCGGGCTTCGGCTTAACAGGTGCAAATTGAATCCTGTGAGAATTCTTCCTACGAACCGATTCTTTCTCTTTTTGAGCCTCAATTTCCGTCAGCTTTGCGGCCTCTTCAGCTCTCTTTTTCTCTTCTATCTTTTGGGCTTCCTGCTCTTCTATCTTTTGCGCTTCCTGCTCTTCTCTAGCCCTCTCTTCTGCGATTCTTGAAGCTTCTTCTGCAACTCTTCCAGCCTCGACTCTTGCCGCTTCTTCCTCTGTCTTTGCCGCTTCTTCCTCTGTCTTTGCCGCTTCGGCCTCTAGCCTTTCCTGTTCAGCGCTGTTAAGCGTCGCCTGCTCAGCTGCGATTTGAACCTGCTGTTCCTCTAATGCCTTTCTGGCCGCTTCCGCTTCAACTTGTTGAGTATCGTTCTCATTAACTTCCTCACGCTTAACATAAGTTTTACGCTTACGGACCTCAACACTTACAGTCTTTGAACCTGTTTTGCTAGCTGTTCGCCCTTGCTTAAGCTCGCTAACTGAACGTCTTTTAAGCGTGACTTTTTTAGGCACAACCGTTGCGCTATCTTCCTCTTTACCATGACGGTTCCTCAGGAAAACCAGCAAGCCGACCCTTTCTTCTTCAGTCAAAACGGTATCTGCCTTCTTGACCTTTATTCCAGCCTCTTTTAGCTGCTCCATCAAGCGTTCAACGGGCACACCTACAACTCCTGCGAGTTGCTCTACTGTCACATTACTCATCTGTATATACTCCTGTGTCTGCTCGTCTGATTATTGCTCTTCAAACCACGCTTTACGCGCCGTCATAATCAACTCTGCCGCACATGTTTTATCAATGCCTTCAGCTTCAATCAGCTCATCTACAGACTGGTCAGCCAAGTCATCTTTACTTTTTATGCCGATTGCCGCTAATGCGTAGGCAATTTCCTGAGTAACGCCCTCCATCTCGAGAAGATCATCAGCAATTTCAATTGTCTCCAACTGCTCTTCTGATGCAATAGCACTAATTAACAAAATATCTCTGGCACGGTTACGTAGCTCTTCGACAATATCTTCATCAAACTCTTCGATTTGCAACATCTCTTGCTGGGGCACGTATACAAGCTCTTCAACTGTTGAGAAACCTTCCTGGACAAGGATGACCGCCACATCTTCGTCGACATCAAGTTTTTCCATGAACAGTTTAATCAAATCACCTGTTTCGGCTTCACTCTTCTCTTCCGCCTGCGTTGCACTCATGACATTGAGCTCCCAGCCACTCAACTCTGTTGCCAACCTGACATTCTGCCCACCTCGTCCAATCGCTTGCGAAAGGTTGTCATCAGCGACCGCAACATCCATGCTGTGTTTTTCCTCATCAACAACAATTGATACCACTTCTGCTGGTGACATCGCGTTAATCACAAACTGGGCATCGTTATCATCCCAAAGAATAATATCAACACGCTCACCGGCCAACTCATTGGAGACAGCCTGAACCCGAGAGCCCCTCATACCTACACAGGCACCAATTGGGTCAAGTCGCGGGTCATTACTTTTTACCGCAATTTTTGCCCTGGCACCTGGATCCCGAGCGGCACCTTTAATCTCAATCAGCTCTTCACCCACCTCCGGCACCTCTAGCTTGAATAGTGCGACCAAAAGTTCAGGTGCTGTGCGACTTACAAACAGCTGCGGCCCTCTCTGCTCAGACCTCACCTCTTTCAAGTAGCCACGTATTCGATCACCCGTTCTGACCGGTTCCCGAGCAATCATCTCTTCTCTGGGGATAAACGCCTCAGCCATTCCGCCAAGATCAAGGTAAACATTCCCCTTCTCAACTCGCTTAACAATACCTGTTATAAGCTCACCAACACGACCCTGATAAGCCTCAACAACTTTTTTACGCTCAGCTTCGCGCACCTTCTGGACAATAACCTGCTTGGCCGCCTGAGCAGATATGCGACCAAAGGTTACAGATTCCATCGGCTCTTCAATATAACCACCCAACTCGATGTCTGACTGTTTCTTTTGCGCCTCTTCCAGTAAAATCTCCCGCTCGGGGCTTTCCATTCCCCCTTCAAATTCAGCATCAGCCTCGACCACCAACCATTTTCTAAAGGTTTCGTACTCACCACTAATACGATCAATCGCCACACGAGCAGCAATGTCTCCACCATGCTTCTTGGTCGTTGCCATTTCAAGGCCCGCCTCTACTGCCTCAAAAACAACCTCTTTGGCGATATCTTTTTCATTCGAAAATGCTTCGACTACAAGTAAAATTTCTTTGTTCGTCATCTCGTAACCTTATTTTTTAAAACTGGTTTCTGGCGTCAGGTGCGCCTTCACAATCATCTGGAATGGGATATTGAAAACTTCACCATCCATATTTACAACAACCTTATCCTCTTCGACCCCCAGTAACATGCCTTTTACATTCCGCCGCTCTTGAAGCGGAAAACTCAATTTAATAGCAACCAACTGTTCTTTAAATCGTTCAAAGTGCTCCAATGTATATAGTGGGCGCTCTAACCCAGGAGAAGAGACTTCGAGCTGGTAATTCCCTGGTATAGGATCTTCCACATCGAACAGACTGCTCAGTTGCCGGCTCACCGCAGCACAATCATCCACATCAATCCCTTTTTCGATGTCGATAAAAATCCTGAGCACCCCCTGTCCTGGCCTGCCGGAAAAATCGGCGCCTACAAATTCAAATCCAAGCCCTTCTACCACCGGCTGTATAAGTTTTAGTAAATTCTCTGGTGCCTGCCGCATCGTCCTATTTTACAAACAAAAAATGGGCCAATGGCCCATCCTGATTACACTATATCTACCGAGCCAACTCAACTCATCTAAAACTGGTTGATACAAAAAGACCCCTATACAGGGGTCTTTTCTTTACCAAATCCATTGGTAGCGGGGGCTGGATTTGAACCAACGACCTTCGGGTTATGAGCCCGACGAGCTACCAGGCTGCTCCACCCCGCACCTGATCCGAACAGTATACCCAAAAGAGGCCACTGCTGGCAATCATAGTCTTTAATTTTCTTTCGTAAAAGTACAGTTCATCTTCATTTTGAAGTGAGCATCAAAGATTGTCCCTTCTGATTAAAATTTACGCGGTTAAGAAACGACATCCCCAACAAGACCTTTTTCGGGTGATTTCCTTCCATAACGATTGCATCAACACCTCTGAGGGTAATGCTTCCTACCCGAACTTTATTGAGTTTAACCAGGAATGCAGGGGCATATCCTGATGCGGTAGAGACCATAACTCTTCTAAGCCTCTCATCAATCACAACGCCGTAGTGCTCGGCATCACGCCTGTTCAGCGCAACCTTTGTCGCACCTGTATCCACTAAAAAATTTACTGGAAAACCATTGATACTCCCAACCGTTAAAAACATTCCGTAGGAAGATTTCCATATCACAACCTCCTTATCCGCCGGTTTTTTCAGGAAGCCGCCAATACGGCCACCTAGTTTTAGCCTCTGCTCCTTGCCATTTACCTCTAGCACCACCTCCTGATTTGTCGATGAAAGCAGCTTAATATTCCCTGAAATAGTCTTCCCTTTTTTAACAAAGTATCGCTTTCCATCAACAACAATGACAGCTCGATCTTTAAATAAACCAACAACCTCAATCCGTGGCTCATCAGCCATAACATTATTGGCCAGCACAAGTAATATAAGCAAAAAAATAGTTGCAACAGCTCGATTAAATTCCGAGACCGACATCACCACAATCAAAGCCACCCTGAGCTAACTATCCAGCTTAATATCAGCGCCGAAAACAGCCCCGCCAAAAGATCATCAAGCATAATTCCCAGCCCACCGTCGATATGTTTATCCACATAGCTTATCGGCCAGGGTTTTATGATGTCGAAAAAACGAAATAGAACAAACCCTACGAAGACTGCACTCCAACTGAAAGGCACCAGAAGCATCGTTACCATAAAACCAACAATTTCATCCCAAACAATCCCTGGATGATCATGAACACCCAGCGCCTTAGCCGTTTCTCCACACAAATAGATACCTAGTAAGGAAAATAGTACCGTCAACACAACAAAAACAGGAAAACCTCCCGCAGAAGTAAGCAGGTAAATGGGTATTCCCATAATCGTACCCACTGTGCCCGGCGCCTTTTTTGCGAAGCCGGCTCCAAACCCAAAGGCCGCATAGTAAACGGGATTTTCAGAAATCTGTTCGTGGCTAAGTTCTTTTTTCATTAAAAATGCTGGTATCCCAGCCTCCCCAACTCAATCTTTTTCCCATTCAGATAGATCTGCAACCCTTTCCGGGCCTCTATCTCCCCAATCTCAGTGACAGTACAACTCAATTCATTCTGAATTCCTGCCAACTTGCCCAGGTGCGCTTTGGGTACCGTAAAACAAAGTTCATAGTCATCCCCCGAAGTAAGAGGAAACACCCAATCATCGTGACATTTGACATAAATCTTAACCGAAGAAGAAAGCGGAAGCTTCTCCCATTGAATTGATGCGCCGACTCCACTTTTATTGAGGATATGACCTAAATCTGCAGCAAGGCCATCCGAAACGTCAATGCAGGACGAAGCAACACCCTCCAGGCAACGCCCTGCCTGCACGCGAGGAACAGGTTTCAAATAGCGCTCGAGTACTGCCAGATCCGCTGGAACTACCTTCTTTGCCTCTTGCAGGCCAAGGCCAGCATCCCCTATAAAACCGGTCACAAATATTTTATCACCCACTTTCGCGCCTGATCGAAGCAGCCCTTTCCCTTTTTCCACTAAACCAAGAACCGTAACAGACAACGACAATGGTCCACGTGTCGTATCACCACCCACCAACTCAATTGAATAACGATCTGCCAGAGAGAGAAAACTGCTAGAAAATGCCTCAAGCCAGTTTTCATCTGTGTTGGGCAGCGTAAGAGAAAGGAAGACCCACTTTGGTTCAGCTCCCATTGCCGCCAAATCACTCAAATTAACCGCTAGAGCTTTATGCCCTAATGATCCGGGGTCCGTGCGAGGTAGAAAGTGCACGCCTTCAACCAACGTATCGGTCGAAACAACCAGTTCAGACTGACTGCTTAAAGAAAGAATCGCCCCATCATCGCCGATCCCGATTCGAGTCGCCCCGTTGCCCATTTTTTGTCGGCAAAAAAAACGCTCTATGAGATTGAATTCAGAAAGAGCCATAGCACATCAAAGTAACGACGATGGGTGCTTCTAACCTGACCGGGGGATCGACCGTTCCGTCCCTCGCTGTTCACAGGAAATCTTATCGAGCACACCATTCACGTACTTATGACTTTGATCTGCACCAAAACGCTTTGCCAAATTGATCCCTTCATTTAAGACAACACGATAAGGAATTTCTGGCTTAAATAAAAGTTCGTACGCGCCAATCCGTAAAATAGCCCTCTCTACGGAGTCGATCTCATTAATGGGCCGATCAATAAAGCCACCCATCGCTTTATCCAACGCATCCAACTCTTTTGGAATACCGTGCAGCAGTTCTCCAAAATAGCGCTTAGCGCTGCCTTTTAACTTTGCTGAGATTAAAAATTGCGCCTCGATCTCTGCGAGGTTGTCACCGGCCATCTGCCACTGATAAAGCGCTTGCACCGCACAACGCCTTGCTTCTGTTTTTGGCTGGCTCATTCAGCGCCAAGCTCCTTAAGAAGGCTGACCATTTCAATCGCTGAAAGTGCTGCTTCGGCTCCTTTATTACCTGCTTTCGTGCCCGCCCGCTCAATAGCTTGCTCGATACTATCTACAGTCAAAACACCAAAACTGACAGGAATATCCTGCTGCAGGGAGACCGTTGCCAGCCCTTTTGTGCACTCGCCCGCTACGTGCTCAAAATGTGGTGTGCCGCCACGAATCACTGCACCCAAAGCGATAATTGCATCATATTTGCCACTTGCAGCAACTCGCTGAGCGACCAACGGCAGTTCGAAGGCACCGGGCACTCGAACAATCTCAATAGAATTACGACTACAACCATGCCTTACCAGAGTATCAATAGCACCGCTCAATAGCTGCTCAACAATAAAGCTGTTGAACCGGGCCGTTAGCAGACAATAGCGTGCATCTGCACTGTTTAGTTGACCTTCAAAAGTTGTTAGTTCAGACATATAAGCTCTCTATTTAATAAATTCTAACCATTATCGACACATTCAACGACTTCCAGGTCATAACCTGAAAGCCCTGGGTATTTCTTTGGCGCACCTAAAACCCGGAGCTTATGAACACCCAGGTCAGATAAAATCTGCGCACCCGCGCCCGTCGTTCTCCAGTCTTCACCCGAATCTTTCTCCTGCTTCAACACCTCAATGCCATGATCTTCCATCTGGTAGCCATGAATACGCTCTACTAGGGACTTGGTATCTTCTTCATCACGAATAACGACCAGAACACCTCGCCCCTCTTCTGCAATTCTCTTCATCGCACTGCGCAGTGGCAAACCACTCTCGCTCCGTTTCGCCTCAAAGAGATCACTGAGTAAATTGCGCGCGTGGACACGCACTAAAACAGGCTCATCACCCGCCACTTCCCCCATCACCAGTGCGAGATGTAGTTTGTTATCGATCTGATCTTGGTAAGCATAAAGACGGAAGTCACCATGCTCGGTTGGAAAGTTACACTCACTAATGCGTTCGAGTGTTTTCTCATTACGAATTCGATATTCGATCAAATCAGCGATTGTGCCCATTTTAAGATTGTGTTCTTCCGCAAACAGCTCAAGATCTGGACGCCTCGCCATTGTTCCATCTTCATTAAGAATTTCAACAATCACCGCTGCCGGCTCATCACCCGCTAATCGCGCCAAATCACAGCCAGCTTCCGTATGGCCTGCTCGACTTAAAACTCCACCTGGCTGAGCCATAAGTGGAAAAATATGGCCCGGCTGCACAAGATCTTCCGGCTTTGCCCTGTCTGCGACGGCTGCCAGAACTGTTTTTGCCCTATCGGTTGCGGAAATGCCTGTTGTTACCCCTTCTGCCGCCTCGATTGAAACGGTGAAATTGGTTGAATGTGCAGACTGATTTTCATTAACCATTAATGGCAAACGCAACTGCTGACAGCGTTCACGCGTTAATGTTAGACAGATCAAACCCCGCCCATAACGTGCCATAAAATTAATATCTTCCGAGCGAGTATGGATAGCGGACATCAATAAGTCTCCCTCATTTTCACGATCCTCATCATCCATAATGATGACCATGTGCCCTTTCTGTAGCTCTTCAATTATCTCTTCTGTTGTATTCATCAACTTTTCATTTAACCTATAAAACCACTTTTTTGTAGTAAATCTAATGTCAGCCCAGATTCTGGTTCTGCCGCTTTATCACCCAGAACAAGCCGCTCAAGATAGCGTGCAATCACATCAACTTCCAGGTTCACCTCACCACCAACATTCAATTGCCCTAACGTTGTCTCAACAAGCGTGTGCGGAACAATGTTCAGCTCAAACTGCGCCCCACTAACGTTGTTAACCGTCAGACTAATTCCATTGAGGCAGATTGAGCCCTTTACAGCAATATAACGCGCCAGTTCCACAGGTGCCTCGATGGTAAAACGAATCGAGCGGCCATCTTCTGTTCGATTCACAACTCGACCCACACCATCCACGTGCCCACTCACAATATGTCCGCCTAAGCGAGTTGTTGCGGTGAGAGCCAATTCTAAATTAACCGGTTCTCCCGGGCTAGCATTCTTCAGGATTGTATGACTCAATGTCTCATTAGAAACATCCGCACAAAAGAAACCTTCGCCCAGCTCAATCGCCGTTAGGCAGACACCATTCACGGCGATACTATCCCCGAGCACTGCATCAGCAAGCGGTAATTTTCCTGTCGCTATTTTCAACCGGCAATCACCACCCTTTGGCTGAACGGATTCTATTTTTCCAATTGCCTGAATAATGCCTGTAAACATTTAACACCTTAAATATATTTCCACCACGAAGGGCACAAAGAACACGAAGTTTTAGCGAAAAAATTCGACACGAGCAATCTGCTAATTACACCTTCATATTCGCTTTCTTTACACACCGGGCGCAAGCGGTAAGTTAGGCTACCGAAAAGTCAGCCGCAAATCACCACCAACCATTCTCGTCTCTTTTAACTTCAGTTTAAATCGATCGCCCATTGCCTCCAGCCCTGGCAGATCAAAAAGCCCCCTGGCTGAAGACCCCATCACACAAGGCGCCATGTAGACGATCCATTCATCGACCAGTCCTGCCTTTAAAAGCGCACCATTCAAAACTGCTCCCGCCTCAACCATCACCTCATTCAAGCCGTAAGAGGCAAGCATCTCAAATGATTCTTCAAGATCAATATGCCCTTCCTTTTCGCTCACAACAACCACTCTAAACCCTGCAGCCTCTAACAATTTATGCCGCTTCAAGTCCTTTGAAATAGTCAGCAGTATATTATCGCCTTCCAACTGCGCCATTGCAGCCTGCGGGCTCATTTGCAATCTGCTATCAACAATTACACGCCACGGCTGGCTGACCTCTATTTCACCCTCAAGGCGAGCTGTCAGAGAAGGATCATCTACTAACACCGTCTGAACACCCGTAAACATTGCCGAACTTCTCGCTCTTAAGCGATGAACATCCTTTCGTGCATCGGCTCCGGTAATCCATTTGCTTTCACCCGAAGCCATTGCCGTTCTGCCGTCTAAACTCATCGCCAACTTGCTTCTAATATACGGCAAACCCACTCGCATTCGTTTACAAAAGCCGGGGTTAAGCATTTCGGCTTCTTGTTCTAATAGGCCACAGCAGACTTCGACATCTGCCTCTTTCAGGCGCCTCATCCCATTCCCTGAGACCTGCGGATTAGGGTCTTGCATGGCAATCACCACTCTGGCCACTTTTCCCTTAATCAAAGCATCTGCACAGGGTGGTGTTTTACCATGATGACTACAGGGCTCTAACGTCACATAAACCGTTGCACCAATCGAACGTTTACCCGCCTGATTGAGCGCATTGATTTCCGCATGCGCCTCGCCCGCTCGCTGGTGCCAACCTTCACCTACAATCACACCTTCTTTAACCACGACACATCCAACACGCGGGTTAGGATCAGTTGTATAAAGCCCTTTTTCGGCAAGGCGCAGTGCTCGCACCATAAATTGAGCATCTTCTTTTAAGAAGGGGCTACTCACCAGTTGGCTCTGCCTCTTTAAGCCCTTCAATCACATCATTAAATTCTTCAACATCCTGGAAGCTTCGATAAACCGAGGCAAAACGAACATAGGCCACATGATCCAGATTACGCAGCTCACACATCACCGCTTCCCCAATTTCACGCGAGGTAACTTCTCGCTCACCGCGCGCCATTATTTTCTTTCTGATCTGATTAATTGCTGTTTCAATTTTATCGATCACAACTGGCCGCCTTTCCAGAGCCCGCAGAAAACCGGCACGCAATTTCTCTTCTTTAAATGGCTCACGATTACCGTCACTTTTCACCACACGCGGCATATTAAATTCAACCGTTTCATGTGTTGTAAAACGCTCTTTGCACTGAAGGCATTCGCGTCGCCTACGCACCTGGCTGCCATCATTCGAAAGACGCGAGTCAATGACCCGCGTCTCCTGTGCACCGCAAAAGGGGCAAAACATAGTTAGTCGCCGTAGACCGGTAATTTACGGCAAACCGCAATCACTTTATCTTTAACAGAGGCTATTGCTTCCTTGTTTTCAACATCATCCATAATGTCGCACATCCAGCCTGCCAATACCTGACACTCTTCTACGCCAAAACCACGCGTTGTAACCGCTGGGGTTCCAACACGAATACCACTCGTCACGAAAGGCGACTGAGGGTCATTCGGAACAGAGTTTTTATTGATTGTGATAAACGCCTCACCCAAGGCCGCATCCGCCTGCTTGCCTGTGATACCTTTTGAAATCAGGTCAACAAGGAACAGGTGATTATCCGTCCCACCTGAAACAATGTTATAGCCTCGGCTAATGAAAACTGCGGCCATCGCCCTAGCGTTATCAACAACAGCCTGTTGATACAATTTAAAGTGAGGTTGTAACGCCTCTTTGAAGGCAACCGCTTTGGCTGCAATCACATGCATCAAGGGTCCACCTTGTGTGCCAGGAAAAACCATTGAGTTCAACTTCTTCTCAATATCTGCATTGGATTTAGCAAGAATTAAACCGCCACGTGGGCCACGTAATGTCTTATGTGTGGTGGTGGTTGTAATATCCGCAATCTGTACGGGGTTTGGATAAACACCCGTCGCCACTAAACCGGCAACATGCGCCATATCAACAAACAGCAAAGCCCCAACGCTATCCGCAATATCTCTAAAACGCTGCCAGTCAACAACCCGCGAGTAGGCAGAAAACCCGGCTACAATCATTTTTGGCCGATGCTCTTTTGCAAGCGCTTCAACCTGCTCATAATCAATCTCGCCTGTCTCTGCATCCAAACCGTACTGAATCGCGTTGAACAGCTTTCCAGAAAAGTTAACCTTTGACCCGTGTGTCAAATGGCCACCATCAGAAAGGCTCATACCCAAAATAGTGTCACCTGCCTTTAATAAGGCAAAATAGACTGCCGCATTAGCCTGCGAACCCGAGTGAGGCTGAACATTTGCATAGTCAGCACCAAATAATTCTTTAGCACGATCAATAGCGAGCGCTTCAGCCTTATCAACGTATTCACAACCACCGTAGTAGCGTTTGCCCGGATAACCTTCTGCGTATTTGTTGGTTAGCTGCGAACCCTGCGCCTGCATAACACGTGGGCTTGCATAGTTTTCTGACGCAATCAGCTCTATATGATCTTCCTGACGTTGATTTTCATCCTGGATTGCCTGCCACAGTTCATCATCGAAACCGGCAATTTCCATACCTTTGCTATACATAGAACACCCTGAAAAGATTATTTTAGAGAAAGCCTTTCATTATACCGCATTAGACCGACCAGCATAAAAAAGCCGCGCATTTGCGCGGCTAACAACCAAGGAAAATGAACATCAGTTAATTCAGCTGCTTACGCCTTCCACGAAACAACCCTAACAAACCAAGACCAAAAAGTGACAATGAAACGGGTTCTGGCACAGCGGCGATCAAAGGATCAACTTGAATCCAGTCATTTGCACAGCCCATCGTCCAGTGCGCTGTGAATGGCTGGCTCAACAGGCTTTCATCTAAAAAACCAACTGGAATCAAGGCTTCCATAAACCAGTGCTGCCCGCCTAATGCACCAACATCACCAGTCATCGCTGAAAAAGCAAACTCACCTTCACCCAATTTTGTACCTGTCATCACAGAGGTTGGGTGTTCATTTGCATAATCTGTCGTTGGGTTCGGGCTATGATCACTAGGAGCATCCCAAATACCAACATTCCACGCATCAACCTGATAAACCTCTCCAGCCAATCCAATGCCTGAACTCGAATGTTGGCCTGCATCGCTTCGTGCAATCATTCCGTATTCAAAGCTTCCATCGTTACCAAAATCCAGCGCAATATCGCCCCAGCGCCAACCGGTTGCATTTGGATCACGCCCTGTAATAACCGCAACATGGATGGCTGAGCCAGAAACCTTCACATAAATCGCCTCTGCATCATAAGCCTGTCCACCGTAACCAGGATTTAAATAAGCGCCAGAGCCACCCGTTTGATCATTAACATCGTATTTAACCGCTCCGTCATTCGGCGTCCAGTCACTCGCGGCACCCGCACCTGGTGTAATCCAGTCTGTCCAGTCACCATCAACATTAATCGCCTGCGCTCCACCTGAAATTGCCAAAGCAAACCCAGTTACTAATAATTTCTTCCCTAGTTTCATCAGAAATCTCCCTTATTTCATATTTAAATCAAACTTCTATGCAATGTAATAAAGCAACCACCGTGCCAATCGCAATAAAGCCTTTAAACTCTCCGTTTATCCTCTACACTTGCTGTTACAACCTGACAGGTTTGTCAGCACAACTGACACTTAAAGCAGAAAATCTCTCTAAAATGTCAGTTGTTTCGTAAACTGGATAAATTACGGTTCAGATTTGATGAAAAAAAAACAGATTTTCAATCTTGAGTCCCTACTGGAGACACATAACCACCCATTTAAAGTAATCGATGCCGCATTAAATGTGGTCGCCGTAAATCGTGCATGGGAAATCTATTTTGGGACTGATCGCAATGATTGCATCGGGCAGCCTTGCTGTGCAGACAACGGCAATAATGTCTGCCGCCATAAAAAACTGTTTCAATCACTGGAACCTTACGCCGGAGTGTACCCACACGAACTACCTGGAGATGAACAGGCTAACCTGCGCGTTCGGGGTTATCCACTTCTCGATTCAGACGGTGCACTTTATATAGGTGAATCCGTTATCCCTACAGCGAGCAATACAAATCATTCCAAGCAACCGCGCATGCTCGGAAAATCTTCTGCATTTAACCTACTCGAAACAACACTTAAAAAAGCAGCCAGGGTAGAAACACCCGTTTTACTGCTCGGCGAAACAGGAACTGGCAAAGAACTTGCTGCTGCATTTGTCCATCAGCATTCAAACAGAGCAGAAGGAAAATTCGTAGTGGTGGACTGTACCAGCCTTGGTGAAGATTTATTCGAAAGTGAATTGTTTGGCCATGAAAAAGGCTCTTTTACCGGTGCCGTGGGTGCTAAAAAAGGGCTTTTTCAGTTAGCTCATCAAGGGACTTTATTTCTCGATGAAGTGGGGGAATTACCTCTATCTCAACAACCGAAATTACTTCGGGCACTGGAAAGTGGTCAATTCAGGCGCGTCGGAGGCACAACAATACATCATTCGGATGTTCGCGTTGTCTGCGCAACACATCGCAATCTCGCTGAAATGGTCAGTAGAGGAGATTTCCGTGAAGATCTCTATTACCGTCTATCCGTTTTCCCTGTTCAAATCCAGCCGTTGCGAGACCGCCGCAAAGATATTCCACTCTTATGCGATCACCTGCTCAAGCAAATTGGTGAAGTAAATGACTGCCAATACACCCTGACAAAACAGGCTTTAATTAAATTGCTACAGCACAGTTGGCCGGGCAATATCCGCGAACTAAGGAATATTATGCAGTTGGCTGCCGCATTGTGTGACAACCAGATTATTGATGAATCTAATATACAGATCCAACCAGCTATTCCAAAAATGGCGCCACCTCCTGATCAACCTGGGGTAGTAACGAAAACGGGCAGCGACATTAACTTAAACCCCCTTGAGAGAATTGAAGCCGACTTCATCAATGAGTTAATGGAAAAACTGGGCGGAAGCCGCAAAGCCATCGCCAAAGAGATGAATGTTAGCGAGCGTACGCTCTACCGCAAGCTTAAACGTTATAACCTCAGCCAGCCCACACATTAGGTATCGAAATGGAATCACATATTATTAACTGGACACTTAAAAGCATCAATGCACCACTGGATGCTTTCTCGCCTCCAGTCGACATGCACGAGTCCATTAGCCATATTAAAGCGCTCCCCCCGCTCCCTGAAATTGCCCGACACATTATGAAACTGGCTTCAGACCCCTTTTCTGATGCACAGAAACTAGCTGAAATTGTTGAGCTTGACCCGCTGTTAACGGCCCAGGTCATCCGCTGGGCCAGCTCATCCATGTATGGCTATCGAGGTCAAATATATTCCGTACAGGATGCAATTAGTCGCGTACTCGGCTACGACTATGTACTAAATCTGGCGATGGGGCTAGCGGCCATGTCACCCTTAAAGACGCCAAAAGAAGGTACCGTCGGTGCAAAAGAACAGTGGCGTCAATCCCTCGCCAGTAGTTTTCTAATGTCAAAACTCAGTCAGAAAATTCTCCCTGAGAACCGCCCAAACCCTCAACAGATTCAACTCGCTGCACTGCTTCACAATATCGGTTTCTTCCTGCTTGGAGACCAGTTTAATGACGAGTTTCATTATCTGGATAAGCTCATCACAGCTAATCCAACGCTACCTGTTTCACGAATCGAGAACTTTGCTTTTGGAACCGATCATACCCAACTTGGAACATGGCTGATGCATACCTGGTCAATGCCTAAACCCATTATCGACATCGTTCACCACCATCATAACCCCTATTACCGCGGTGAAAATCATGCCCTTAATCTACTCACCTATCTAAGCGACACGTTGCTGGGCAGAATCGGCATTGGTGACGCCATCGTACAGGACTGCCCACCAATCGTTTTCGAACAACTGCACTTATCAGATACAATAGGCGAGAATTTGCTTGATGATTTAAACGATAATCTTCAAGCTATTGAATCGACGGCAGAGGCACTCGCATCCTAATGGATTAGCTAGCAACAATTAGACTTCTGCCTTTCCGATGCCCAGCCCCATTCTTTTGGAAGGTGCTGGCTAACCAAACCTATAACGAAGGCTGATGGCTCAATATATCTACACCATGAATCGGGTGAGCAAAGTGGTGCCGCCCAAACGTGAAATCCTGCGGGATATCTCTCTTTCCTTTTTCCCTGGTGCAAAAATTGGTGTCCTGGGCCTCAACGGCTCGGGAAAATCAACGTTGCTGCGCATCATGGCCGGGCTCGATACAGAATTCAATGGCGAGGCACGTGCGCAGAAAGGCATCAATATTGGCTACCTGCCACAGGAACCCCAACTCGATCCAGATAAAGATGTTCGAGGCAATGTTGAAGAGGGTGTTGCTGAAATCAAAGCAATACTCGACCGTTTTAATGAGGTGAGCAATGCTTTTGCTGACCCCGATGCAGACTTCGATAAATTACTCGCCGAACAGGCTGAACTACAGGACAAAATTGATTCGGCCAATGCATGGGAACTTGAGCGAACACTTGAGATTGCCGCAGATGCACTAAGACTCCCCGACTGGGAGGCCGATGTCACCAAACTATCAGGGGGCGAACGTCGCCGCGTTGCACTTTGCCGGCTATTACTCTCAAACCCCGACATGTTATTGCTCGACGAACCTACCAACCACCTCGATGCTGAATCGGTTGCTTGGCTTGAGCGGTTTCTACATGATTTTCCCGGCACCGTTATCGCTGTCACGCATGATCGCTATTTTCTGGACAATGTAGCTGGCTGGATTCTTGAATTAGACCGCGGACACGGCATCCCCTGGGAAGGAAACTACTCTTCATGGCTTGAGCAAAAAGGAGCTCGACTCGATCAGGAAGAGAAAACAGAAAGCAATCGACGCAAGGCGATGAAGGCCGAGCTGGAATGGGTTCGCACAAACCCTAAAGGCCGCCACGCAAAAAGCAAGGCGCGTCTTTCTCGATTTGATGAACTTTCCTCTGTCGATTCTCAAAAGCGTAACGAAACGCACGAAATTTATATCCCACCCGGCCCCCGTTTAGGTGATGTCGTCGTGACCACTGAAAATCTACATAAAGGATTTGGAGACCGAGAACTAATCGACGGACTCGACTTTAACCTTCCACCCGGCGGAATTGTCGGCATTATCGGCCCTAATGGAGCAGGTAAAACAACGCTATTCCGTATGATTGCCGGTACAGAAAAACCGGACTCAGGCTCTTTGTCACTAGGCGAAACAGTCGTGCTTTCACATGTCGATCAATCACGCGATAGCCTTGATGACAACAAAACCGTCTGGGAAGAGGTTTCCGATGGACTCGATATGGTGACTGTCGGTCATTACCAAACGCCTTCACGCGCTTATCTTGGTCGCTTTAATTTTAAGGGTGCTGATCAGCAAAAGCGAATTGGAGACCTTTCTGGTGGAGAGCGAAATCGTGCACATCTTGCAAAACTACTTAAGAGTGGCGGCAACCTGTTACTACTCGATGAGCCAACGAATGATCTCGATGTCGAAACACTAAGAGCCCTGGAAGATGCGTTGCTTAACTTCCCCGGCTGCGCCGTGGTCATCTCGCATGATCGCTGGTTTTTAGACCGCATTGCAACGCATATACTTGCCTTTGAAGGTGACAGTAAAGTGGTCTGGTTTGAAGGCAATTATGCCGATTACGAAGCAGATAGAAAGCGCCGCCTGGGCGATGACGCACTTAATCCTCACCGAATTAAATACAAAAAACTTCAGTAAAAATAACTCCCTACTGAGCAGGCAAGTGGCCAGATAGCGGATTGGCTGCTCAGTAGGGAATAAATTCTCCTGCTATGAACCAACGAGAGCGACACGATCGCCACACACAGATGCTGCAACGTTATAAAAAGCAGCGGCAGCGAAATCTACTGGCAAAGCCCGGCTGTCATGACTTTATTCTGGTGCTCGATAATTTAAAAGCCGGGTACAACGTCCCTAAAATTTTCAGAAGTGCCCAGGCTTTTGGTGCTCAAGCCATTCACCTGATCAATATCGGCCCATTTGACCCTGCTCCCGGCAAAGGTGCCTTTAAGCAGGTTCCCGCGTACTTTCACGAAACTTTTGAAGAATGCTATCAAGCACTCGATAAAGAACACTACAAGCTCTTTACGCTGGAACCCGAAGAAGGGTGCGACATTAACAAATCATCACCGCCTGAAAAAAGTGTTTTTATTTTTGGTCACGAAGAGCAGGGAATCAGTTTTGATCTGGCCAACTACCCCGCTATTGAGCGACTAAGAATCCCTCAATTTGGTTCAGTTCAAAGCCTGAATGTCAGCATTGCCGCTTCGATTGTGATGTATGAGCAGGTACGGCAACATGGAAAAAAGAGCTAACACCTGCTACTTCTCAATCTTCTTATTCCGGTGACTGCGATAAAAACCATTCTCAAGCGTTACAACCTGCGGCTCTCCCGCCCTGACGCTCTCATAATGCCATATCTGACGAAGCCCTTTTTTACTCTCTTTTTGATCAACGCTATCTGGCTCTCCCAGCAATCTTTTAATCTGCTGTTCACTCAGTCCTTTTACTAATTTCCTCTTTCGATAAGCCGCTTCAATTTTTTGTTGCGCCCTGTAACGTTTTGCCGTTACTTTCTCTGCCCTAAATTTAGATTTCTGTTCTTTTTGTACACGACGCTCAAGCTCTTTAGCTAATTTAACTTGCTTTGTGGACAAACCTTTACCACCTGTTAGCGGCCTAATAGAAGTCAATTCATAATCTGTCGCCACCGGAGGTGTATCACCAAAATGAACAACACCCTCTTTATCCACCCACTTTTTAACCTCCCCCGCCGCACACAAAACTGGTATCAGCAAAAAGAAAAAACTCACTATTTTAAACATTCTAAATCCTCCTTGATTCATATTTAAGGTGAAGCGGAGACAGAGTAACGCTATCCACTACAAACCACACACTTTTGTTCAATAACTAAACAAACCACCTAAAAGGTTATTGCCTATTACCAAAGAATGACTACACTTAGCCTAAACGAAATAATATCGACTTTCGAATACAACATTACATTGAGCCAGCAACTGCCCACAAAAAAATGAAACGAATTACCTGGCTCATTCTGCTCTTCTTCACTTCAATATCTCCGGTTAGTCAGGCCGTTGAAGTTATTACCCACCCCGACCTGAAAATCGAGTCACTCTCGGCAATTAAAGCACGTAATATTTTTTCCATGCGCTCCCATAACTGGCCTGATGGCAGCCCAGTTAGAGTTTATGTTCTAAGCGATGATAACGACCTCCATAAACAGTTTTCAAAGCAGAAGCTTGGGATTTTTCCCTATAAACTCAGACGTGTATGGGATCGATATGTCTTCTCTGGCACCGGACAGGCACCCATAACTGTCGAAAATGAAGACGAAATGATAGAAGTTATCTCTACAACTAAAGGTGCTATCGGTTACGCTAACAAAGGAAGTGTGAATGTACACATTATTGAAATCCGCTAAGCAATACAGGGGAATTCCTCGGGTACTTATTGCAGCTCTGGCAATGTGGACAGGTTCACCTTTTGCCGATGATAGCATCGAAAACTTTCAAATCCATGGCTTTCTCAATCAGGGCTATTTCTTGAGCTCTGACAATAATGTGTACGGGAGCAGCAGCGACAGCAATGGAAGCTTTGGTTTAACTGAAATTGGTGTCAATGCGTCAACACGTCTACTGAGTAACCTAGGATTTGCTGTACAAGGGATCTACAGGCACGCTGGAGAGGTCAGTGATGGAGCACGCATTGATTTTGCCCTAATTGACTGGACCATGATTGAAAGAGAAAACTACCAGATGGGTATCCGGCTTGGCAGGGTAAAAAACCCACTCGGATTCTATAATGAAACGCGTGATGTCGCTTTTACCCGCCCTTCAATCACATTACCCAGCATTTACCAAGAGCGTGCACGAAACCTATTTCTAAGTTCAGATGGTGGACAATTTTACTGGAATCATACGTCACCCATTGGAGACTTTTCCTTTCAACTCAATGCCGGAAATTTGGACGATGATCTAGATGAAATTGAGCGAAATATTTTTAGCGTCTCCCCCCCCGGAAAGCTCGACCCTAAACCGAGCTACATGGGAAAACTGGAATTCGAAAATATTGAAGGGTCCACCCTCCTTGCTTTCAGCTATGCCAATGTTGAAATGGACTATGAACCTGCGGCAGTCGATTTTTTTTCCGCTGGGGATCTTGCCTTTGAGTTGTACATTCTTTCACTCCAACAACGCATAGGAGAAGA
>QNFJ01000003.1 GCA_003646305.1 Gammaproteobacteria bacterium
TCTACAAAAAAAGCCGCTAGAGCCTCTTCTGTATCGGTCTTTTTTCCCTTTTGGTGGTAGGCGTCAAAGAGGTCTGCATGAATTTTGTCGGTTACCCCTAAGGTTTCTGCCGCAAAATAGGCCTTGGCGTGCGCTTTCCAGCTTTCTCTGAATACAGCAGGTGTTCTGACGAAGGCAACATCACTGGGTAGTTTCTTTAGCCAGGCTGCTAAAGTGGGTTCGAAGTGGTAGCAATGAGGGCAGCCGTACCAAAAGAACTCCCTGACTTCGACCTTGTCTTTATCTATTGTACTTTGTGGTTTTGACAATAATTTATAATCCTGGCCTTCTTGAAAAGGCGCTGCCTGAGCAACGAGTGGTAATGATGTTGTCACCAATAATGTGAGTAACAGGCCGATATTCTTCAATATAAATCTCATTCTAAAGCTCTCCGTATGAATGCAAACCAGACAAAAACATGTTCACACCTAAAAATGCGAACAGCGTAACAAAAAGGCCGATAACCGACCACCAGGCCATGGGGCGACCCCGCCAGCCTTTCGTTAAGCGCATATGAAGCCAGGCTGCGTAGTTTAGCCAAACAATCAATGCCCAGGTTTCTTTGGGATCCCATGACCAGTATCCGCCCCAGGCCTCTGCCGCCCACAAGGCACCCAGGATCGTCGCCAGTGTAAAAAAGGCGAAGCCTAAGGCGATCGATTTATACATAACATCATCGAGCATATTGAGCTCTGGAAGTCGTAAAGCCATCACCCCTGTTGGGTTGTGATCCAGTGCTCGTTTTTTAAGCAGATAAACAACACCTACCATTGCGGCTAACGCAAAAGCACCGTATCCCACAAAATTTGCTGGAACATGGATTTTCATCCAGTAGCTTTGCAGCGCGGGTACCAGCGGTTGTATGCCAGCGGCATTGCGATCAAATGCGTACCAAAGAAGAAAGCCGACAGCAGCACTGATGATCAACAGAACAAAACCGCCTAACGAGCGTGTGTTGTATCGTTTTTCATAGTGCAGATAAATCAGCGCAGTAATTATCGAAAAGAGAATGAAGACTTCGTACAGGTTGCTGACAGGGATGTGCCCTACATCTGTACCAATTAGATAAGACTCGTACCAGCGCACCATCAAGCCAACAAAACCCATCGCCGTGGCGATCCAGGTCATGCTGCTCGCAACCCGCCCGACAAATTCAACCTGGGAAAATAGCCAGCCAAAGTAGGCAATTGTTGCCATCACATAGAGCGCACTCATCCACATAATTGCGGATTGGCTTGAAAACATAAATTTCAGGAAAAAATCCTGTTCAACCTGTGCCAGCTCACCGCCATAACGAGAGAGCGCAAACAGACTTAATAAAGCGATAAGGGTAGTTAGGATCTGCAAAGCCCGCCATGAAAAGCCCATCACTAGTAGCGTGGCAGCTGTCAAAATGAGAATTCCTTTCTCATAGATATCCATCAACTCATTGTATTCACCATAAACAAAGAACGTTCCAGCCAAAAGCATCGCTGCCCAAATCCAGTCGGTTAATTTTAGTCTTTGTAGTAAGGAGCGCTGATCTAGCTCCAGTTTTAAGGTTTGGTTTGATGTCACCATAATTCAGTCTCTAAGTATGTGGAGAGAAGACCTCATCCAGTTTTTCATGTATCTCTTGGTATTCATTAGCGAAGTCCATTTCGTTTCGTACAGCATTCCCCGATAAAATGACTTGAACAGAGCCATCTTTCTTTCGTAACCAGACCCACAACCGGCGCTGAGGCATATAGAACATCAGAAATACGCCCAACGCCAGCATAAAGCAACCCGGATAAACCAGATTTTTACCGGGAGACCTTGTTAGCTGCAGTCCCGTCGCCTGAATATGCTCATAATTCACCAGCTGAAAATAGAAGGGTGAACCATATCGTTCAATCGCCCCTATCGCAGCACCCGCATCCTCGAAAAATTGTGAATCAAACTCACTCATTCCTTTTTCTATCGACTGACCCTCTTCTTTTAATAGGTCGAGATACACTGTTCCCAGCAAGTGGCGGAGAATCTTCACATAAATGCCGGCAATCTCCTCACGCTTCTCTTCAGGGATGCGAGACTCAATAGCACCAATCACCGCATCCATTCCACCCTGGACATAAATGCGGACAAGCATGCTCATCATATTCGCGATCTCTTCTTGCCCTCCTTCCGGTACGGCACCGCTATCTGTAGTTGCCGAAGCAGCCTTTAATGCAAGCTGATGTAACCCTTTACTGTCTTTCAGTCGATTATAGAATGTCATAAAACGATGAATAGAAGCTGAAGAGTCCGCAGGTAGATAAAGATACTGAAAAGGTTCGGCCGGACTACTGCGGACACCACTCATAAAATAGAGTCGCCCATCGGTACTGATTGGGCTCATATAGTTTAGGTATTCCTTTGCCTCACCCGTTGCTGCCCTCAACTTAAACTGAATGCTTGAGCCAATATTGTGAAACTTTCGTCCCTCTTCTGGAGAGGGCTGAATATTGAAGAGCCGAAAATCGTTCAGTTCCAGATCCATCTCGCCGATGCTGGTTTGTATCTTCTGGCTCTGGTTGATAATCCCTTTTATGGCCACAGGCTCCTTTTGGGCGCCAGCCAAAGACCACCCTTTAAGCTCTATTTTTGAGCCTCCATCACCAAAACTGGCCTGATAAATTGAGACACCTTTGTAGGTAAGAGGGTGATTGACAGAAATCGTTTCTCTAAGTGGCGCTTCTAGCTCATCATCAACAATCACCAGATCACTCTCAAAGGATTTCGGCTGACCACTTTCGTAATGTTCAATCCTAAAGTCCTCAACCTCAATGGTGAAGGGTAGTTGCTGAACCAGATAACCATCTTTATAGCCGAGGAAAACAACATTAGCGCCGCCCCCTTCAGGAATGCTCACATTCCCCCGGTACGAGAGATTACTGCTAGCCAGCCGGCTAATATCCGGCACCTCATTAGCTAAAATATTACGTTTCTCTACCTTTATTTCACCAAGAGATTCGGCAATTTTTAATAGCACATTGCCATCCATCAACCCACCAATGCAGATCAGCACGATCGCAATATGTGTAAGAAGGTAGCCCCAACGACTTCCTGCTCCTTTGATTGCGGACAAGAGCTGGTAATTGTCTCCCGCTTTCTCCCTCAACCGGAAGCCATGGTGTGCTAAAAGCTCTTGCGATACGGACAGGCATTCTTCAATCGGTGCAGCCACTTCCCATTCATTGTGATGCTTATGGTTTCTAAGTGATTTTTCCTTGACCTCCAGCCGGAAGTCCTGCATCTCACGAAACATTCTTGGCATATTTCGGTAAATACAAACGCTGGTCGATAAAACCAGAAAGCCAAGAATAATTAGAAACCAAATCGCAGAATAGACTTGGAATAATCCTAACGCCTTAAAGACTTCAAACCAGAAGGGACCAAACTTTAAGAGATAATCCGAGTAGGGCTGGTTTTGCTGAAGAACCGTACCAATAATTGAGGCGAAAGAAATCGCAACCAACAGCGTAATTGCCAGGTTCATTGAACCTAGAAACTTTAGTAAAATTGCTCGCCTACTGGCGTGATGGGTATTGCTGTTGGTCATAACACCCGAAGAAACAGGGGGAGAACGATTATCGTTATCCCCCTAAATAATTGAAACTTTTTGATCGATAGCCACCAATAAAAATGAGGCGGCTACCGTTAAGTGAGCTTAGTGCAACCCTGAAATATAAGAAGAGACCGCCTTAATTTCTTTTAGCGTCATTTTACCCGCTGTATTTCTCATCATCTCAGAGGCATCATTTGTGCGGGCCTCTGACTTGAAGTCATTAAGCGATTTTTCCAGGTAAGTGACATGCTGTCCGCTTAGAGATGGAAAACCAGCGGGTTCATTGCCTGATCCTGTCGGGCTGTGGCATGACAAGCAGGCAGCCAGGCCAGTTTCTGGGTTGCCACCCCGATAAAGTTTTTCACCTAGCGTGATCTTTTCAACATCTGCAACCTCGAGAGTCTTTTTCTGGCTCGCATAATAGGCAGATAGGTCGGCAATATCCTCATCACTAAGGGCTGCTGCCATACCCGTCATAGTTGGGTCATTTCGCTTTTGAGATTTAAAATCCTGGAGTTGCTTTTCCAGATAAGAGGCATGCTGTCCAGCCAGCTTTGGAAACATTGGTGCTGGGCTATTCCCATCCAGGCCATGACATGCTGCACACATTCCTGACTTTGTTTTTCCCGCAGCCACATCTGCCGCTTGTGCCGCCCCCATTCCAAATGCCAGAATTAACCCGGCAAATAGTATCTGTTTTTTCATCACCAACTCTCTATCAATAAGAAAGCATAAAGCCTCCAAAGGAGGCTTTATGCTTAAAACAATTAACCTGGAATTACTTCAAGCTTGAGTAATAAGAGGATAAATTATCGATGTCCGCATCAGACAGCGCAGCAGCTGTTGGGTTCATCATTGGGTTTTTACGTGTGCCCGCTTTGAATGCTTTTAGCTGTGCAACTAAATACTGTTCGTTCTGTCCTGCCAGGTTAGGATAGCCAGGGATAGAGCTAATGCCCGCTGCCCCATGGCACGCCGCACACATTCCTGATTTTGCTTTACCTGCTGCTGCATCTGCATGTGCTGCGCTGGCAACACCGGTAATACCTGTCAAAAGGCTCACTGCCACAACTGCTAATACTTTTTTCATTTTTATCTCCAAAGTTTATCTGTCTAGCTCTTCAAAAACTACACCTGTCAGCCTGAATAGTCGCTGAACATTTATCTGCCCAAGGAGGGGCATTAATGGAGCATTATAGTCACTCACTCCACGATTAACTACCACTACGCCTATTTTTTCAGGCTTGCATAATAAGCAGCCAATTCGATGATCTCTTTATCCGTCAAAGAGGTGGCTGCTGGTGTCATCATTAAATTGTTCCGGTAACCTATTCTAAACGCTTTTAACTGCTCGACCAGATATGCCTCACTCTTTCCTGCGAGATCAGGTAAACCTTCCTGATTGCCGGTACTTTCAGCGCCATGGCACCCTGCGCATTTCGATTTTGCCAGCATTTTTCCGGCTATAATCTCTCCGGGGCCAGTGGCCTTCGCGGGCTCTGCATTGGCCAACGAAGTCAAACAGCTTGCTCCAAGTAACGCTGAAACTATTAATGTTTTTTTCATCCTATCTCCTGAATTATCTCTTTTTATTTTGCTAAATAGCTGCATGTGCTGCTTATTATTAACTGATCTGAACAACCTGTCTATTCTGCAATAGCACGGTGCATTGTATTATAGTTCCCCTTAAATTAATGATTAACCTGATCCCAACTAAATTAGTATGAATAATCTTTATAGAACAGCCCAATTTTTATTGAGCACCCCAGACCTTAAAAGTGCCCCACCTGATGAGGGTCTTGAGGTTGCTTTTGCAGGGCGTTCAAATGCAGGAAAATCTAGCGCCATCAATGCAATTACCTCTCAGAAAGCCCTTGCTAGAACGAGCAAAACACCTGGGCGGACACAGCAGCTTGTCTTTTTTAACCTCGATGATGAACGGCGGCTCGTTGATCTTCCCGGATATGGGTACGCTAAGGTGTCACTAAAGATGCAGAAAAACTGGCAACTTAATATGCAGCGGTACTTAAACGAGCGCACAGCACTTAGAGGGCTGTTCTTGTTGATGGATATTCGCCGGCCGCTCACGCCATTTGATGAGCAGATGATTGCCTGGACACAGAGTCGTCAACTCCCGCTGCATATTGCCCTGACCAAAGCAGACAAACTGAGCAGAGGGAACGCAAAAAGTACGTTATTGAGCACCCGTGACCAGCTTGAAAAACAGGGTGTTCCCTGTTCTCTTCAGTTGTTTTCCGTGCCCGGGAAAATAGGCGTTGATGACGCGCATGAAATCCTTGATGAGTGGCTAGTGGTGCGAAAATAACTCAGGGTTGCAGCTTGTTGGAGCGACTTTTTATTTCTCAAAAATCCTTGACGTTGATTATTTGTAATCTATACTTAGTTGGAGAAGCGCTGATTTGAACCGGCTTGCAGGCGCTATATAAATTTTGCTAAATATGGGTGAAAACCTGCTTT
Source organism: Gammaproteobacteria bacterium (assembly GCA_003646305.1). Taxonomy (GTDB): domain Bacteria; phylum Pseudomonadota; class Gammaproteobacteria; order Methylococcales; family UBA2780; genus UBA2780. The sequence continues at coordinate 6,086 of QNFJ01000003.1, forward strand.
AGCATACGCTTAGCGGGTTTTTTTGTGCCTTGTGGGTTGATCGTGAAAGACGCTCGAAGGCTTTTGAAAAGGTTTGTAACATGACTGATAACTTTATATTTACCTCAGAATCTGTATCAGAAGGACACCCTGACAAGGTGGCCGATCAGATCTCTGATGCGGTATTGGATGCGCTGCTTGAGCAAGACCCTGAGTCACGCGTGGCATGTGAAACGATGGTTAAGACCGGCATGGTGATATTGGCGGGTGAAATCACCACCAGCGCTTGGGTAGACACCGAAGAGCTGGTTAGAAATGTTGTTAGAGAGATCGGTTACGATGACCCCTCGATCGGTTTTGACTGGCAAAGCTGTGCGGTACTGAATGCGATTGGTAAGCAGTCACATGATATTGCAATGGGCGTTGATGAGGCTGAAGGACACGAGCAGGGAGCGGGTGACCAAGGGTTGATGTTTGGTTATGCCAGTAATGAGACTGATGTTCTGATGCCGGCGCCGATCACCTATTCTCACCGCCTTGTTGAGCGCCAAGCACAAGCCCGTAAGGATAAGACGCTCCCGTGGCTACGGCCCGATGCAAAAAGCCAAGTGACCATGCGCTATGAAAATGGCAAACCGGTTGCGGTTGATGCGATTGTTCTTTCTACGCAGCACTCACCTGATATTGGCTTAAAGGAATTACAAGAAGCGATTATGGAAGAGGTTATTTTGCCGGTGATTCCCGCAGAATGGCTGCATAAAGAGACAAAATACCTGATTAACCCAACAGGCCAGTTCATTATTGGTGGCCCTGTAGGTGATTGTGGCTTAACAGGTCGTAAGATTATTGTGGATACTTATGGCGGTATGGCGCGTCATGGTGGGGGAGCATTTAGTGGTAAAGACCCCTCAAAAGTGGATCGTTCTGCTGCCTACATGGGGCGCTATATTGCCAAGAATATTGTTGCAGCCGGTTTGGCGGAGCGTTGTGAAATTCAAATCTCTTATGCAATTGGTGTGGCAGAGCCCACCTCAATCAGCATCGAGACTTTTGGAACGGGTAAAATAGGTGAAGAACGTTTGGTCGATATTGTGCGTGACCATTTTGAGATGCGCCCTAAAGGGTTGATTGAAATGTTAGATCTTAAGCGACCTATTTATAGACAGACTGCAGCGTATGGCCATTTTGGACGTACTGAAGCAGATTTTACTTGGGAAAGAACTGATAAAGCTGAAGCGCTTAAAGCGGCAGCCGGCATTTAGAGATAAAGGAATTAAAATGACACAACCGATAGAAAATTTAACACCTGATTATAAAGTAGCCGATATCTCCTTGGCTGAATGGGGTCATAAAGAGACCCGTATCGCTGAGATTGAAATGCCTGGGCTGATGGGACTAAGAGAAGAGTTTAAAGGACAGTTTCCTTTAAAAGGCGCGCGTATTGCCGGCTGCCTGCATATGACTATTCAGACAGCGGTACTGATTGAGACGTTGATCGACTTAGGTGCAGAAGTGCGCTGGTCTTCATGCAATATCTTTTCTACACAGGATCAAGCGGCTGCGTCGATCGCAGATCAAGGCATTCCTGTTTTTGCTTGGAAAGGTGAGAGTGAAGAGGAGTTTTTGTGGTGCATTGAGCAGACAATTTTTGGCCCTGATGATTGGCGTCCAAACCTGATTCTGGATGATGGCGGCGATTTGACGCAGATGATGCACGAGAAATACCCAGAACTTTTAGGTGATGTGCGTGGCCTATCAGAAGAGACCACAACCGGTGTTCACCGTCTGTATGAAATGGTCAAAGAGGGTAGTCTGAAGGTTCCAGCGATCAATGTGAATGATTCGGTTACAAAATCGAAATTCGATAACCTTTATGGTTGCCGTGAATCGTTGTTAGATGGGATTAAACGGGCAACCGATGTGATGATTGCCGGAAAAGTCTGTATCGTTTTAGGTTATGGCGATGTGGGTAAAGGCTGTGCGCAGGCCTTTAGAGGCATGGGTGCAACGGTTTGGGTTACAGAGATTGACCCCATTTGTGCGTTGCAGGCAGCAATGGAAGGTTACCGTGTGGTTCGCATGGATGAAATTGCTGGGCAAGGTGATATTTTTGTCACCACAACCGGTAATGTAAGCGTGATTACCCATGACCATATGGCGGCAATGAAGAATGAGGCCATTGTTTGCAATATTGGCCACTTTGATTCTGAAATCGATATCGCCTCTGTTCGGGATTATGAATGGGAAAATATCAAGCCACAGGTTGATCATGTGATCTTTCCAGATGGCAAGAAGCTGATCGTGCTGGCAGAAGGGCGTTTGGTAAACTTGGGTTGTGCAACAGGCCACCCTAGCTTTGTGATGTCGGCTTCATTTACCAATCAGGTGATGGCTCAGATTGAGTTATGGGAAAAAAGTGCAGACTATAAGAATGACGTGTATGTTCTGCCTAAGCATCTTGATGAGAAAGTGGCTCGTTTTCACCTTGCAAAAGTGGGTGCAAACTTGACGGTACTGAGCCAAGAGCAGTCTGATTATCTTGGACTTGCTGTTGAAGGTCCTTATAAGCCAGAGCATTACCGTTACTAGGTTTTAATGGGTTGAGCCACCTCGACTTGTCGAGGTGGCTCGCCAGCAGTTTAAAAAAAATAGTTAAATGGACAGTCAAAAACAATATAAACCGGTCTTTAGTTTTGAATTTTTCCCACCAAAATCTGAAGAGGCAGCTGGAAAGTTGGCCATTGTGCGTGATCGCCTTGTTGAGCTAAATCCTCGCTTTTTTTCTGTCACGTTTGGGGCCGGTGGCTCAACGCAAGCAAAGACCTTTGAGACGGTGCTAGAGATTCAGAAGGAGACTTCTGTTCGTGCAGCGCCGCATCTTTCCTGTGTTGGCTCAACGCGCGAGAATATCCGTAGCCTCCTGAACCAATACAAAGAGAATGATATTAACCAGATCGTTGCGCTGCGAGGGGATATCCCGTCAGGAATGCGCGATGCGGGAGAGTTTTGTTACGCTAATGAACTGGTTGAGTTTATCCGTGAGGAGACGGGCGATCATTTCCATATTGAGGTGGCGGCCTATCCAGAATTTCATCCACAAGCGGCTAATGCCACTGCGGATCTGCAGAACTTTAAGCGCAAAGTAGAAGCGGGTGCGGATAGCGCCATTACGCAGTATTTTTACAATGCAGATAGTTACTTTCAGTTTGTTGAAAGCTGTGAAAAGCTGGGATTAGACTTACCGATCGTGCCGGGCATTATGCCGGTCACAAACTACACGCAACTCGCCCGTTTTTCTGATATGTGTGGTGCAGAACTACCACGCTGGATGCGTAAACGGCTTGAGGCGTATGGAGATGATCGCGACTCAATTCGGGCATTTGGTCAGGAAGTGGTCACAAGGCTCTGCGAGCGACTGCTTGAGCAGGGAGCGCCTGGATTACACTTTTACACCATGAACCAATCTAAGCCGATCTTGGCAATTTGTGAGAACCTGGATTTGGGAGGAAGTGGCGATGAGTGATGTGAGCTGTTTTATCTACAAAACTGAAAAATGGGATGGGATGTACCTGTACGTCCTGGGAGAAGATGATTTCTCGGAAGTTTCAGAAGAAATCATGAAGAAATTCCCTCACCCAGAATTTGTTTTTGAACTCTCGCTTTCAGCCGATCGACCGCTGGCACGTGAGAATGTGGTGAAGGTGCTTGAAAATTTGAAAATACTCGGTTTTCATCTGCAAATGCCACCGAGTACTAAAGAAGTTATTCGCACCTTTCCAACACGTGATGAGCTGGATACTTTAAAAGAAGACTGATCTTCTTGGTTAGGGCATCTAGGTCTGAGAATGCCTTAAGCCCCTCCCTGCATTCATGGTATTCTCGCGACAACCATCACAACTCTCTTTTTCCCGATATGAGCTCAAATAAATTCCTGATTGAGCGTGATCTTGCCGTTCTCTGGCGTCACTGTACGCAAATGAAAGGCCATGAGTGGTCAGTATTAATGGCATCAGGCTCGAGAGATCGCGGGACACAGTGCGCTAGTTAATATGCGAATCAGTCGACTGTTCTTGCGAGAGGAGCTTAAAACAAACCTGTTCATTACGTTGAATAATGACTCGGCTCATTATCTGCGTTCTGTTTTGAGACTTAAAGCGGGTTCAGAAATCAGAGTTTTTAACGGCTCAGGTGGTGAGTTTGCAGCTTCTTTGATGGACGTCTCTCGCAAAGTGGTTGTAGTCAAGATTGGTGAATGGTTCGATAAAAAAAGTGAGCCAAAATTAAATATCACACTTGGGCTGGCAATCAGTCGTGGTGAGCGAATGGATATCGCTATACAGAAGGCGGTGGAATTAGGTGTTTCATCAATTATCCCGATTATCACCGAGTATTGTGCTGTTTCGGTGCGGAATGAACGAATGGTAAAAAAAGAGAGCCATTGGCAGAAGATAGCGCAGGGGGCCAGTGAACAAAGTGGTAGAACGGTTGTCCCTGATGTGGGTGAGATTGTTCGAATGGATCAATGGTTGGAGAACAAAGAGGAAGCGCTCAAGCTTTTTCTTGATCCCCGTGCAAAGCAATCCTTACAGCAGGCCGAACTAGTCGAGCAGACAATTATCCTGTTATCTGGTCCAGAAGGGGGGTTTAGTGAAAGCGAGCAGCGTAAGGCTGTTCAGGCCGGTTATCAATCGGTAACATTGGGGCCACGTATTTTGCGGGCAGAAACAGCTTGCATCGCTGCAATAACGGCAGTCCAGTTGTTATGGGGCGATTTGTAAACAGGGTCTAATCAAAGGGCCTAAAAGGAGAGAGTTTGACTATTAAACTTGGCATTGTGATGGACCCGATTGAGGGCATCAAAATTAATAAAGAGAGTAGCTTTGCCATGTTGCTAGAGGCACAGTCGCGTGGTTGGGAGCTTTACTACATGGAGATGCGCGACCTTTATTTGCGAGATGGCCGAAGCGGTGCCCGAATGAGGCGGCTTGAAGTTGAGCGAAACGAGAAAGAGTGGTTCCGCTTTACCGATGAGAAAGACTGGCCGCTGGATGAGCTGGATGTCATCTTAATGCGCAAAGACCCGCCGTTTGATCCGGAATATATTTACGCGACCTACCTGCTGGAGCGAGCAGAAGAGAAAGGGGTTTTGGTTGTTAATAAACCGCAATCGTTGCGTGATGCCAATGAGAAGCTATTTACCGCCTGGTTTACGCAGTGTTGTGCGCCAACGCTTGTTGCTCGCGATTCAAATCGAATACGGGGTTTTTTAAAGGAGCAGGGAGAGATTATTCTTAAACCTCTGGATGGTATGGGGGGAACCTCTATCTTTAAATTGAAAGAGGGTGACGTGAATCTAAGTGTTGTGCTGGAAATTATGACTCAACATAATAGCCAGTTCGTGATGGCACAGCGCTACCTTCCTGAGATAATTGATGGGGATAAGCGTATTTTGCTGATTAATGGAGAGCCTGTTCCCTATGCTTTAGCCCGTATTCCGGCTAAAGGAGAAAGCCGCGGGAACCTCGCTGCTGGTGGACGAGGGGAGGGGCGTGAGTTGACCGAGAGAGATCTCTGGATTTGTAGCCAGGTTGGACCCGTTTTGAAAGAGAAAGGGTTGGTTTTTGTCGGTCTGGATGTGATTGGTGATTACCTGACCGAAATTAATGTGACGAGTCCAACTTGCATTCAAGAGCTGGATCGTCAATATGGCCTGAATATTAGCGGGCTTTTGATGGATCAGATCGAGCAGAAAATTTCCCAATAAGTAGAAGTTGGACAGAGAAAAGGTGAAGAGCGGACAGTGCGTAGAGCATTAACAGTTACATCGGCGGATAGATTGGTTTCAACGCTATTCTTAGCGGGTATCGTGCATGCATTAGTTATTTTAGGCATTACTTTTGATCTGCCAAAGCCTGGCCAGGCAAGTAAATCGCTTGAAATTGTTCTGGTTCGTCAGAGTAGCGATAGAGTCCCGGATAAGGCGGACTTTTTAGCGCAGGCAAACAGCCTGGGCAGTGGTGAAAGCCTGGAAAAGAAAAAAATTGAGGAGAGGGGGAGGCCTCAACAGATTGCCAGGAATAGTGGGCAACAGGCGATTGAAATGGAAAAACAATCCTCACAGAGCAGCCAGAAAAAAGTGTTAGTACAGCAGAAGTCGACAAAGAAAATAAGTACCGCGGATAAAGAGAAAAAAGAAGATAAGCCCCGCAAAATTTCTGCCGAAAGCCTCGCCATGCAGATTTCGGAGTTAAGTAAAGAGTTGAATATGGCGGAGCAGAATTATGCGAAGCGACCCCGTATTAAATTTATAAATTCGATGAGTGCAAAAAGCTATATCTTTGCGCAATATGAGGCAGAATGGCAACGGAAGATTGAGCGGATAGGCAACCTTAATTATCCCGATGAGGCAAGGCGCAAAAGATTGGCTGGGCGACTGCTACTGGTTGTCTTGATTAATAGCGATGGATCATTGGAGAAGGTTGAACTAAGAAGTTCTTCTGGACATAAGATTCTGGATGATGCAGCCATTAGAATTGTTCAGCTTGCCGCACCTTTTGCTGTATTTCCGGCTGAAATAAGCAAAGAATATGATCAATTGGCAATCACCAGAACATGGCGTTTTGCCAGCGATAAGGTCTCTACAAAGTAATGAAAAAAAACGATAGCTTAGCTAACCATTTTTTAATAGCAATGCCGGCCCTGAAGGACCCCAATTTCTTTCACACGGTAACCTATATTTGCCAGCATAATCACGAAGGTGCGCTGGGGGTCATTATTAACCGCCCTGCTGAAATGGCGCTTAATGAAATTTTTGAGCAGATGGATATCGCGCCAAAAACAAAAGCTGTTGGAGATTATCCAGTCTGCTTCGGTGGCCCTGTTCAAATGGAGCGAGGGTTTATCTTGCACCGCTCGGGGAGTGAGTGGAAGTCAACATTGCCAGTGACGGAGACAGTTTCATTGACAACCTCCCGTGATCTATTGGAAGCGATGGCGGTTGGTGAGGGGCCAGAGTCGCCTCTTATCACTTTAGGGTATGCCGGTTGGGCTGCAGGGCAGCTTGAAGAGGAGATTCTTGATAATGCCTGGTTGAGTGTTCCGGCCAGTGAGTCAGTCCTTTTCGACCTGCCTTTTAAAGATCGCTGGAAGGCTGCGGCAGGAGGCTTGGGTATTGACCTTGATCTTCTTTCGTCTGAAGCGGGACATGCTTGATCTCGAGTAAAAATCGGGTTAGCTGAGGGCTTCTATGTCGCTGGATTCACTATTATCTCAAACAGACGACAACGGCTACCTTGGTTTTGATTTTGGGACAAAAAAGATTGGTGTCGCTGTGGGTCAAACGGTAACGGGGATGGCGAGCCCGTTGGAGACAATTCCGGCGGTTAATCAGAAGCCAAACTGGGAAGCGATAAGTCGATTGGTTAAAGAGTGGCGTCCTGCTGGCTTTGTTGTGGGGATATCCTATCAGGAGGATGGCAGTAAGAACCCTGTGACAGATAAAATTTTAAAATTCTGCCGGCAACTGGAAGGGCGCTATAATCTTCCCGTTCATACGATGGATGAAGCACTGACAACCTATGAATCTAAACAACTGTTGTTTGACGAGCTTAAAGTGAATGCGACAAAATTATGGAAGGTGCAGGATCAACTTGCGGCAACATTAATTTTGCAGAGTTGGTTGAATCAGGAATAAGAAGGTAAAAATGAGTAATAATCTGGATATTCAGCAGCTTTTGAACCATCTTGAGTCGGGCCTCAGAGATGTCATCTCAGAGAGAAGAATAGCAAAGCCTCTGATGATCGGTATTCATACTGGGGGTGGCTGGGTTGCAGAGGTTCTGCATAAAAGGTTGGAGTTAGAAGAGCCACTTGGGCTATTGAATATCTCATTTTACCGAGATGATTTCTCGCAAATAGGTATGCACCCGCAGGTTGCGCCAAGTAGCCTCCCTGTTGCAGTAGAGGGAAGAGATATTCTCTTGATAGATGATGTTCTGTTTACCGGACGAACAATCCGTGCGGCGCTGAATGAAATTTTCGATTATGGTCGGCCAAATCAGGTCGCTTTAGGAGTTTTGCTTGATCGTGGGGAACGCCAGCTCCCCTTTCAGCCAGACGCTGTCGGTGGGCGAGTGGCGCTATCATCCGGGGAGCAGATTAAGCTATCGGGACCAGAACCGCTGGCGCTTTCCATTAATTTGCAGGAGAGCCGATGAACGTTGGGACATTAACGGTTTTTCCTGAACCTGGTGGGCAGGGAACTCCCGCAGATTTACAGCTTAACTCAGTTGGAAAGCTGAAGCACTTTCTCTCTATTGAAGGGCTAAGTCGGCAGCTGTTGACGGAAATCATGGACAGAGCAGAATCTTTCTCCAGCGTTGCCGAGCAGCAGGTTAAGAAGGTTCCTCTGCTTAGAGGAAAAACAATCGTTAACCTCTTTTTTGAAAATAGCACACGAACTCGGACGACTTTTGAGCTAGCTGCCAAGCGGCTTTCGGCGGACGTTTTGAATATCAATATTGCCACCTCGGCGACCTCGAAAGGCGAAAGTTTGCTGGATACAATCCGCAATCTTGAGGCGATGCACGTTGATATGTTTGTTGTCAGGCATGCAATGAGTGGTGCTGCGCACTTTATCGCTGAACAGGCAGCTTCTCATATCAGCGTGATTAATGCTGGGGATGGGCGGCACTCACACCCTACGCAGGCGATGCTGGATATGTTCACGATTCGGAGAATGAAGGGTGATTTTAGCCAGTTGAAGGTAGCTATTGTCGGAGATGTTCGATATTCGCGAGTTGCCAGAGCGCAGGTTCATGCTTTGAATATTCTAGGGGTGGAAGAGGTGCGATTAGTCGCCCCGGCCACGTTGCTTCCGGACGAGATAGAATCGTTAGGGGTTACGGTTTGTCATGACATGCATGAAGGGCTTGCCGATATTGATGTTGTCATTATGCTGAGATTGCAACGTGAGCGAATGAAAGGCGCATTGTTACCCAGTGCGCATGAATACTATAACTTCTATGGGCTGACCGAGGCACGTTTATCACAGGCAAAAAGTGATGTGATTGTGATGCATCCGGGGCCGATTAATCGTGGGGTTGAGATTGACTCAGCGGTTGCTGATGGTGACAGGTCGGTTATCTTGCAGCAGGTTACACATGGGATTGCGATTCGAATGGCTGTGATGTCGATGGCAATGCAGCGAGGTGAAGGCTGATGGGCATGAGCATAATGATCGAGAACGGGAGAGTTATTGATCCGGCTAATCAAGTTGATGTCGAAGCTTCACTTTATGTTGCCGATGGGAAAGTGCTTTCGCTTGGTACGAAGCCTGAAGGTTTTGTAGCAGATCGCACGATTGATGCGAGTGGACAGGTCGTATGTCCTGGTTTTGTCGATTTGTGCACCCGTCTGCGCGAGCCTGGTTTGGAACATAAAGGAACTATCGCGAGTGAAACGAAGGCGGCAGTTAGCGCCGGCTTCACAACACTTTGTTGCCCACCTGATACCGACCCTGTCATTGATACACCAGCCGTTGCGAACTTGATTCAGGAGCGGGCTCAATTGGCTGGGAGCTGCTGTCTGTTGCCAATAGGTGCTTTAACGAAAAATCTCGAAGGAGATAGTTTAAGCGAAATGGGTGCGTTGCAGGCGGCGGGTTGTCTTGCTGTTAGTAATGCCGGCTCTGCTATCAAAAGCACACTGATTTTGAGAAGAGCAATGGAATACGCCGCAACGTATGACTTGCTGGTCATTATTCGCCCGGAAGATCAAGGATTAAGTGCAGGAGGCTTCGTTCACGAAGGTGCCGTCAGCGCCAGATTGGGATTGCCTGGTATTCCTGATATAGCCGAAACAACAGCTGTTGCACAGGCACTAGAGCTAATCCGGCATACAGGCGTCAGAGCGCATTTTGGGCAGCTGTCGAGCGTAAAAGCAGCGAGAATGATAGGAAGAGCGCGACATGAAGGGGTGCCGGTTAGCGCAGATGTCAGTGCACACCAGCTTTTTCTAAGCGAACTCGATATTAGTGGCTACAACGCGCAGTGCCATGTTAGACCGCCGTTAAGAGCTGAAAGTGACCGAGAAGGCTTAAGGTTGGCGGTCGCCGAGGGTGTGATCGGTGCAATATGCTCCGATCACCAACCGCATGAGTCAGATGCTAAACTGGATCTGTTTCAGTCCACAGAGCCCGGAATTGCAGGGCTAGAAACTGTTTTACCATTACTTTTAAAACTGGTTGATGATGGGGTTCTTGAGTTGAATGATGCCATCGCCAGATTAACCGCTGGGCCGGCCGATATTCTGGGGTTTGAATGCGGGCAATTAAAAGAGGGCTCTCCCGCTGATGTGACAATTTTTGATCCTCAAAAGCAGTGGCAGGTTGGGGATGAAAACTGGTTAAGTGCAGGACGGAATAACCCATTCAATGGGCAAATCGCTACAGGTCAGGTGACGTTGACTCTGCAATCAGGTCGCGTTGTTTTTGACCGAAACAGCTAACTTCTTTAAAGAATGAACGCCACTCCAATGAGCTGGCTGCCAAATAGATAAAATCAAATGAATCGACAAGAAAATAGCATCTTTGTGGAAGAGGCGCGGATTACGGCCCGCCAGACTTTTGCTGGGGGGCAGCATACTATGCGTTTGGCCGCGCCTAAGTGTGCAGCTAAGGCAGAGCCGGGTTCTTTTATTCATCTCCGCTGTGAAGAGCTGCTGGCAATGCGCAGGCCAATCTCCATTATGCGAGCAAACAGCGATGAAGGCTGGATAGAGATTCTATTTAAAGAGTTGGGAAAGGGAACCAGGTTGCTTGCTCAGCGGCAGGTGGGCGAGTCTCTCAGTTTAATGGGGCCTATTGGCAATCCGTTTGTTCTCTCTGAAAAGCGCAAACGACCACTGCTAATTGGAGGAGGTGTTGGTATTCCTCCGATGGTCTATTTGGCTGAATCTATTTACACCGGCAAGTTTAGTTTTCAACCGCTGGTGCTGATGGGTTCAGAGATCCCTTTTCCTTTTGAGGTTACACAGTCAAAACTAGCTGTTTCAGGGGTTGATAAGAGCTGTTCTGCGACGATGCCACTTTTGGAGGAGTGGGACATTCCAGCCCGTTTGGCGAGTAATGCCGGTTTCGATGGTTGCTTTGAAGGATTTATAACCGATCTTGCCCGTTGCTATTTACGTTCACTTTCTCCATCTGAGCAGCAAGAGGTAGAGCTCTTTAGTTGTGGGCCTCATCCTATGTTATCGGCGGTTGCGGCTTTGGCAAAAGAATTTGACCTGCCTTGCCAGCTTTCACTGGAAGAGTATATGGCTTGTGCTGTCGGTGGTTGCGCAGGCTGCGTTGTTAAAGTGAAAACCGCAGAAGGTGAGGTGATGAAGCGTGTCTGTGTCGATGGGCCGGTCTTTAGGGCAGAAGAACTTTCTTTCTAATCAGTACGATTATTGAGTGGGTTAAAAGCGGAAGGAGGCGATAGCCCCACTTCCGCTGAAGGGTCTGTTTAGTCCTTTTCGACGATAAGTATTTCATCATCAGGGCTAAATTTATTGATGCCCCCTTCTCCGCCAAGTTTGATCATCAGGCGAACTTCGTTGGTTGAATCTGCGTGTGCGAGTGCATCTTCGTAGCTGATTTTACCCTCGGTATAAAGGTCATAGAGAGCCTGGTCGAAGGTTTGCATACCCTGTTCACGAGAGCGTTTCATTAGTTCTTTCAACTTATGTATTTCGCCTTTATGAATCAGATCGGACGCAAGTGGTGTGTTGAGCAGTATTTCGACGGCCGGGTGGCGCCCTTTCCCGTCAGCAGTTTTAATTAGCTGCTGGGCGACAATCCCCTTCAGGTTAAGAGACAGATCCATAAAGAGTTGGCTGCGACGGTCATCAGGAAAGAAGTTGATGATCCTGTCGAGTGCCTGATTGGCATTATTGGCGTGTAACGTAGTAAGACAAAGGTGCCCTGTTTCTGCAAAAGCGATGGCGTGCTCCATGGTTTCTCTGGTACGAACCTCACCAATTAGAATCACATCAGGGGCTTGTCTCAAGGTGTTTTTAAGCGCAATGCCGTAAGACTCAGTGTCGAGACCCACTTCCCGTTGAGTAATAATGCAACCTTCATGGTTATGAATATACTCAATTGGATCTTCGATGGTGATGATATGGCCACTACTATTTTGATTGCGATATTTTAGCATCGATGCCAAAGAGGTCGATTTACCGGTTCCGGTTGCACCGACAAAGATAATAAGCCCTCTTTTTTGTAGTGCTAGATCTTTCAGAATAGGTGGAAGATGGAGCGATTCTATTGAGGGGATCTCTGATTCGATGCGGCGTAACACCATGCCAGCAGCATCACGCTGAATAAATGCGCTGACGCGAAATCGGCCAATTCCGTGCTCACTGATGGCGAAATTACACTCCTTTGTATTATCAAACTCCTCTCTTTGGCGGTTACTCATAATGCTGGTAACCACCTCGTAGGCTTGCTCCATGGTCAGGCGCGTTTTAGAGATGGGCTGCATCGAGCCGTTAACCTTTATGGCGGGAGGCCAGCCGGTGGTGATAAATAGATCTGATGCTTTTTTATGCGCCATCAGTTGCAGCAGTGATTTAAAATCCATTTGGTTCCCCCGTTAGAATGTGGTTTTATTAACCGCTTTTGAGCGCGCATCTTGTCTCGAAATTCGGCCTTGATCGACCAGTTCGATAAGGTGCTGGTCGAGGGTTTGCATGCCCTCTTTACGACCTGTTTGAATGGCAGAGTACATCTGTGCAATCTTGTCTTCACGAATCAGGTTACGGATGGCGGGCGTTCCCGTCATGATTTCCCACGCAGCGGTTCGGCCGCCCCCTATTTTCTTCATTAAGGTTTGAGCGATTACAGCACGTAGAGACTCCGAAAGCATTGAACGGACCATACTCTTTTCAGCAGCAGGAAAAACATCAATAATACGGTCGATGGTTTTAGCCGCCGATGTGGTGTGGAGTGTGCCAAAAACAAGGTGCCCTGTTTCGGCGGCGGTTAATGCCAGACGGATTGTTTCAAGATCTCGCATTTCACCGACCAGAATAACATCGGGATCCTCACGAAGTGCAGACCGTAATGCTTCACTAAAGCCCAGGGTGTCTCTGTGAACCTCACGCTGATTAATAAGACACTTTTTGCTCTGGTGAACAAACTCGATGGGGTCTTCGATAGTCAGGATGTGCGAGTACTTATTCGCATTGATATAATCGACCATGGCGGCGAGCGTGGTCGATTTACCCGAGCCAGTCGGGCCGGTGACCAGCACAATCCCTCGAGGGGTGTTGGCCAGATCTTTAAAGCCTGCCGGACAGCCTAATTCTTCGAGCGATAGAACTTTTGAAGGAATGGTTCTAAATACAGCCGCGCAGCCTCTGTCCTGATTAAAGGCATTTACACGAAAGCGAGCAACACCTGGGAGCTCAAAAGAGAAATCCACTTCAAAAACTTCTTCGAAGTCACGCCGCTGTTTATCGTTCATAATGTCGTAAACTAGCGCATGAACTTCTTTGTGCTCCAGTTCAGGAACGTTGATTCGCCTCATATCACCATCCACGCGAATCATAGGAGGTAAGCCCGCAGAAAGATGTAGATCCGATGCGTTATTTTTAACAGAAAAAGCGAGTAGTTCAGTAATATCCATCCATTTATCCCCAAAATTTAAAGGCCGGCCATGAGAAAAACAGAACCGGCTGGATAATTTCCTAATGATAAGTATAGACAGGTGAAGAGAAAAATGAATGCAGTTGTTAACCAATTGGCAGAAGTTAGGAAAAAGATCGCAGATGCAACTTTGTCTGCAGGGAGAGAATCTGGCTCTGTCCGGTTGCTGGCTGTTAGTAAGACGAAAACAGCGGCTGAGCTGTTATGTGTATACCGAGAGGGACAAAGAGACTTTGGTGAGAATTACCTTCAGGAGGCACTGGATAAACAAAAACAGTTGAGTGATTGTGAGATAATGTGGCACTTTATTGGCCCAATCCAGTCGAATAAAACGCGGGCAATTGCGGAGCATTTTGATTGGGTACATAGTGTTGATCGTCTTAAGATTGCCAGACGTCTGAGTGAACAGCGCCCAGAAGAGAGAGGGCCTTTGAATATTTGCTTGCAGGTCAATATAAGTAATGAAGTCTCTAAATCTGGCCTCTCTTTACAGGATCTTCCTGACTTGGTGAAAGCAGTCTCAGAGCTGCCTAACTTGCGCCTGCGTGGTTTGATGGCAATTCCAGCTAAGCTGTTTGCCAATAGAGATGAACAACGAATCCCTTTTGCTCGTTTGAGAGAAACGCTCGAGAAAATGAAAGAGCAGGGGTATTCTGTAGATACATTATCAATGGGCATGACTGAAGATCTGGAAATAGCGATTTCAGAGGGTGCGACGTGGGTTCGAGTGGGTAGGGCAATTTTTGGTGAAAGAAACTAGAGCCGTTCTGAAAGAAGCGGGTTCGTATTTTTATATGGATAAAAGTAAATGAAGAAAGCGAAAATCGGATTTATTGGTGGCGGCAATATGGCTGGAAGCCTGATCAAAGGGCTTATTGCTGATAGTTATCCGGCAGATGATATTTGGGTCTCAGACCCAGATGAATCGAAATTAAAGGCTTATCGTGACCAGCTTGGTGTCAATGCAACAATCGATAATGACGAACTGGTTAATGAGGTTTCGGTTGTTGTTCTGGCGGTAAAACCTCAGATACTTAAACCGGTATCTATGGGCATAAAAGAGGCTGTGAAAAAGAGCGCACCACTTGTGGTATCAATTGCGGCCGGAATACGATCTAAAGATATCGCCAATTGGCTTGGTGGAGACGTGGCTATCGTTCGTTGCATGCCAAACACACCGGCTTTAGTTGGGAGCGGGGCGACAGGGCTTTATGCAAATGAGCAGGTGAGCGCTGAACAGAATGATCAAGCTGAATCAATTATGAGGTCAGTAGGGTTAATTGTCTGGCTTGATGATGAGCAACTTCTGGATGCGGTGACAGCTGTATCGGGCAGTGGTCCAGCCTATTATTTTCTAATGATGGAGGCGATGGAAAAAGTGGCTGTCGAAATGGGGATTTCTCAGGAGTCAGCTAGATTGCTTGTGCAGCAGACCGCTTTTGGCGCGGCGAAACTTGCCATGGAGGCGAGTGATTCACCGGAAACATTGCGCGTAAAGGTTACTTCACCTGGTGGCACCACTGAGCGGGCGATCTCTTCATTTGAGGGAGATGATTTTCGCAAAATAGTGCGCTCGGCGCTTGTGGCAGCACAAAACCGCTCTGCCGAACTGTCAGATGAGTTGGGAGGTTAAGTATGGACCATTACGGAAACCCCTTTATTTTCCTGGTTGATACGCTATTTGGCCTATATATCCTTGCGGTAATGCTGAGGTTTTTATTTCAGTGGGTACGAGCCGGTTTTAATAACCCTATTTCTCAATTTCTGGTGAAAATTACACAGCAGCCGTTAAAGGCTTTTCGCCGTGTTGTTCCTCCGGCTGGGCAGATCGATCTTGCTAGCATTGTGCTGATGCTAAGTTTGCAGATGATTGCAGGATTCCTGATGTTTTCGTTGCAGGGCATCGGTATTGATCCA
This sequence comes from Gammaproteobacteria bacterium, assembly GCA_003646305.1. Lineage (GTDB taxonomy): Bacteria > Pseudomonadota > Gammaproteobacteria > Methylococcales > UBA2780 > UBA2780. Next base: position 21,672 of record QNFJ01000003.1, read on the forward strand.
GTCTCTCTATTGTTTTGGTCACTGGCAGAGTTAGTGAGCCTGACCATTAACATTTTTATTGTGGCAATTATTATTCAGGTGGTGATGAGTTGGTTTAACCCGGGTGGATACAGCTATGCTACTTCATTGGTATATAGTTTGACCGATCCTTTGCTTGGCTGGGTTAGGGGTTTTCTACCTGCAATGGGTGGGTTGGATTTTTCCTCATTAATTGTGCTGATAGGGCTTCAGTTCCTTAAAATGGCTGCACTTCCTCCGCTTTACCATCTTGTTGGAACCTCTCTTTTTTAATGGCAGAGTGGTTACTAAAGAAAGAGGGTGACTATTTTTTAGCTATTTATCTTCAGCCTCGTGCCAGTCGTGATGAAGTTGTGGCCCCATATGGTGAGTGTTTAAAGGTTCGAATTAAGGCGCCTCCGGTGAATGGAAAGGCTAATCAAGCATTAATCCGTTATTTTGCCAGACTATTTGATGTGGCTAAGCGAGATGTTACTTTGCTAGCGGGTGATACAGGCAGAAGGAAAAAGATCTGTATAAAAAATGCGTGCAAGCTCCCTGCGGAATTAAGAGAGTTTCTATAGCACTAACCTTTTTTAAAATTACTTCTATACTTCTATTTTAACGATAAATTAATGTGCCGTATACCGTATGGAAGTTAGGGTGAGCCAATGAGTGTGAAACATTTTGAAGAGCAGCTGCAGGAATATGACGAATGGAAAAGTCGTTTAATTTGCGCTGTCGAAGACTATCAGGACTGGTTGAACGAGTTTGGTATTGGTCGACCAGATATAGACCTGAAAATCATGGAGACACTAAATGCGTTACGTAATGATAAAATTACAGTTGCCTTTGTGGCAGAGTTTTCACGTGGCAAGACGGAGCTAATCAACGCACTGTTTTTTGCCAATACAGGTACTCGGCTTTTGCCTTCTTCACCTGGCCGCACAACAATGTGTCCGACAGAAATTTTTTATGATAATACTGATGAAGGGGCTTACATCCGTTTATTAGCGGTAGAAACGCGCATGGAAGAGGCTCCAGTAAGCGAGCTAAAGAAAGATCAGCGTCGATGGATGCAGATCGATCTTGATCCAAATGATCCTGCGCAGTTGCGGGAGGCATTTCGAGAGCTGGTGTCGGTCAAAGAGGTTTTACTGGATGAGGCGGTTCAACTAGGTCTTTATAGTGAGGATATGCACCCTCACCAAAAAGAACCACCAAAAACGCTAGAAATCCCCTGTTGGCGCCACGCGATAATCAGTTACCCCCATCCTTTGCTCGAGAAAGGGCTCACAATTCTTGATACCCCCGGGCTTAACGCACTAGGCTCAGAACCTGAATTGACACTGAGTATGCTACCCAGTGCTCAAGCGATGATTTTTGTCTTAGCAGCCGATACAGGTGTCACAAAAAGTGATCTTGAAATCTGGCAGAAACATATTAAAAGTTACCGCTCGAGTAATGAGCGAGGCTTAGCTGTGGTGATGAATAAAATTGATACATTGTGGGATGATTTAGATGATGCAGTGACGATAGATGCATCGATTCGTGCACAGGTGACAATGACCGCTAGAACATTGGATATAGATGGTGATGCTATTTTTCCTCTTTCAGCAAAACAGGCTTTGTTGGGGAAGGTGAAAAATGACGCTGAGCTTGTTGATAAAAGCCAGTTGGCAGCTTTGGAAAACTACCTTTCCGAGAGTGTGTTGGGAGAGAGGCAGACTATCCTGAATGGACTGGTATCTGAGGATATTGGGCAGCTGGTTGATGAGTCAATTAGCATCGTTTCATCCCGAGTCGGTAATTTATCAGAGCAGCTTGAGGATTTACGTAAGCTTGAAGGTGAAAATGAGGCGCAAACGCTCGAGTTGATGCGTAAAACACGTGAAGAGCAGAAAATATATCAAAAAAATGTCGAACGCTTGCGAGCAAGCAGGAAAGTGTTTGTTGGACAGGCTCAAAAATTGATTGATGCACTTAATCCTGCAACTGCAGAAGAGATTATTCAGCGCTCCAAGCAAAAAATGGTTGGCAGCTGGACAACGTCTGGCATGAAGGCAGCGATGAAAACAGTGTTTGAGGAACTGCATGGGATGCTAAATGATGCAGTTGATAATTCGGAGGAAACTCAGCGGTTGGTTAAGGCTATATATCGAACCTTTGAAGAGGAGCATGGATTCGAGCCTGTTTCTCCAAGGCTTTTTGCAATCGTCCGTTATCAGTTGGAACTTGAGCGGTTATTTAACGAGGGGGAGCAGTTCAGGCAGAGCGCATCAACAGCATTGATGGGCCAGGGTGCAGTAGTTAAAAAGTTATTTGGCTCGATTGTTGGTCAGGCTTATGACGCCCTTGAGCACGCACATCGTGAGGCTACGGTGTGGGGTGGAGTTGTTCTTAATCCGCTTCTACAGCAAGTGAAAGAGCACAAACAACAGACGGAGCACCGGTTGGAAATGCTTCGTAAGATTAGTGAGTCATCTGGGGAGCTGGGTGAAAATACAGAGAAAATCAGCCGGCAACTTTCTGAGTTTGAGCAGCAACAGGAAAGAATTCTAAAAATTCAGGCGCTTATCGAAGGGAATGATGAGAGCGCCTCCTCTGCAGGTCAAGAAGTTGAAGGTAGTGAGTGCGTAGAAAGTGAAATAGATCCGTTTGCTGTTAGACTCGCCTGAATAGAAGGTCGCGTATTGAGTGGCCGAGACGAATTCCTCGGCGTTCAAACTTTGTTTCTGGGCGGCTTTCTGGCCGCTTAATAAATGTGCCGTTACCCGCACAGTTTTCAACGCGCTCATCAGCCGTTAGGACTTCCATCATCTGCTCTGCGTAATCTTCCCAGTCCGTCGCCGCATGGAATTTCCCATCTTCTTTGAGTTTTTTTACGATGAGATCGATAAATGAATTGCGGACGATTCTACGCTTATGATGTCTCTTTTTAGGCCAGGGATCAGCAAAGAAAAGATTGATTGTATCGATGGATTGATCTGGGATAACTGCCTCAATAATTTCGATGGCATCACCGCAATAAATCCGAACATTGCGAATATTATGCTCTTTTAACTTAAGCATAAGGTGGCCAACGCCCGGTTTGTGAACCTCAATGCCGATAAAGTTTCTATCTGGGCTTGCTTGAGCCATTTGCGCCAGGCTTTCGCCATCCCCAAAACCTATTTCGACCGTTAAAGGCGCATCCTGTTCAAAAACAGTTTCTGTCGAGAGTGACTTGTTGGGATCAAGGACATATTGATCCCAGAGCGTTTTTAGTGCAGCTTGCTGGCCGGGGGTAACCCGTCCTGCACGGCGCGCAAAACTTTTAATATGCGGGTGTTCTACAGCCATCGGTTGTTAGAGGATTAGCCCTTCGATAGGAGATGAGGCTGAGGCAAAACGTTTGCGCGGCATACGGCCGGCCAGAAAGGCTTCTCTGCCCGCTTCGACACCTTTACGCATAGCCGAGGCCATTAAGACAGGGCTTTGAGCCTGAGCGATCGCTGTATTCATCAGAATGCCATCACAACCCAACTCCATCGCAATGGTTGCATCCGATGCGGTTCCCACGCCGGCGTCAACCAGAATAGGAACGTTGGCATTCTCAATAATGGTGAGAATGTTGTATGGATTGCGAATACCGAGTCCAGAGCCGATTGGTGCGGCTAAAGGCATCACAGCAACACAGCCGATCTCTTCTAATCTCTTTGCGATCAAAGGGTCGTCGTTGGTATAGACCATCACATCAAAATCATCTTTAACCAGTATTTCCGCCGCTTCGAGTGTTGCCGTAACATCAGGAAACAGTGTTTTCTGATCACCAAGCACCTCCAGCTTAACCAGTTTATGACCATCTAATAACTCCCTCGCCAGGCGACAGGTGCGAACGGCATCTTCGGTGTTAAAACAGCCGGCGGTATTAGGCAGGATGGTATAGCGATCAGCGGGTAAAATATCGAGGAGGTTTTCCTCGTTCGGATTTTGGCCAATATTGGTGCGACGGATGGCAACGGTGACGATTTCTGCACCACTGGCCTCAATCGCTTTGCCGGTCTCCTCTAGATCGCGGTATTTTCCCGTTCCAACGAGTAACCGAGATGAGTAACTTTTCCCTGCGATAATCAGGGAGTCATTGGGAGAATCTGTATTCATTTAGCCGCCTCCTATTGCGTGGACGATTTCAACGCGGTCTTCCGCCTTGATGTGACTGTTTTGGTATTGCCCGTGAGGGACAATTTCGCGATTAAGTTCAACCGCAACCCGTTTTTGAGAGATAGAGAGTGATACCAGAAGTTGCTCAAGTGTTAGAGGCTTTTCAAGCTCATGTGCTTCGCCATTGATGAAAATTTTCATGGAACGGGTCTGGTTAAATGACTTTCGAGAATCGCTGCTCTTTTTGCTGGCGTAGATAGAAGTCGAAGGTCATGCAGATATTGCGAATCAGCAAGTGGCCAGCAGGTAAGACCTCAATACCCTGCGAGCTGATTTTAACCAGGACATCCTCTTCAAACTGTTTGAGCTCGGTCAGTTCTTGAGAAAAATAGTCTTGAAAGTCGATGGCCCACTGTGTCTCTATAGCCGAAAAATCGAGCGTGAAGTTGCAGATAAGTTGTGTGATAACAGAGCGCCTGAGGAGATCATCTTTGGATAGTTCAACACCTCTAAAGATGGGGATTTGTCCCTGCTTTATCTGCTGGTCGTATTCTTCGAGCGTTTTAACATTCTGGCTATAACTATTGCCAACCTGGCCAATAGAGGTGATTCCCATCGAGACCATATCGCAGTCAGCATGCGTACTATAACCTTGAAAATTACGGTACAACGTGCCATTTTTTTGAGCTAGCGCCAGTTCATCTTCCGGTTTGGCAAAGTGATCCATACCGATATAGACATAGCCCGCACCGGTTAGCTTTTCGATAACCATTTTGAGGATATCGAGTTTTTCTGCTGCAGAGGGCAGACGGCTTTCATCTATTTGTCGCTGAACTTTGAATAACTCGGGTAGGTGAGCGTAGTTAAAAACGGAGACACGGTCTGGATCGGCCTCGATGATTTCATCAACTGTCTTACCAAAGCTCTCTTGAGTCTGCTCGGGCAGGCCGTAGATTAAATCGACACTGATGGATTTAAAGTGGTTATCTCTAGCTGCCTGTAGCGCAGAAAGTGTCACTTCACGAGGTTGAATTCGGTTGACCGCTTTTTGAACGATGGGGTTGAAGTCCTGAACCCCCATACTTAAGCGGTTAAAGCCAATCTCGCGTAATGTTTGAATGATTTCTGGATTGGCCTCGCGGGGGTCAATTTCAATAGAGTATTCACCCTGGTCATCATCAAGCAGCTTGAAGTGCTTGCCCGTCTTAATCATCAGTTCCCGCATTTGCTCAGGGCTGATAAAGGTAGGTGTGCCGCCACCCCAGTGGAGTTGGCGCACTTCTCTTTCTGCGGAAAAAAGCCGCGACTGCAGCTCTATTTCACGATGTAAGTTATCCAGATAAGGGGCAGAGTGGCGACGGTTTTTGGTGATGATTTTGTTACAGCCACAAAAGAAACAGACGGTATCGCAAAAAGGAAGATGAAAGTAGAGAGACAGAGGTCGTCCGCTTTCGTTGCTCGCTAATGCTTTTTGTCGATACTGCTCAGGACCAAATTCATTGTGGAACTGGACGGCTGTAGGATATGAAGTGTAACGAGGCCCTGCCTTGTCATACTTGCGAATCAGCTGTTCATCAAACTGAATATGGCTGTTCATTGGCGCCCTGTTTAGCCGTTAACTGTGCGGCGTGCTTTGACTGCTTGAGCAAGCTGATTGAGCAGTATTTCACTATCTTCCCAGTCAATGCAGGCATCGGTAATGCTTTGGCCGTAAGTGAGCGGTTCTCCAGGAATCACTTTCTGATTGCCGGCAACAAGGTTGCTTTCAATCATGACACCTGTGATTCGGTCATCACCATTTGAGATCTGTTCTGCTACATCGGTGCCAACGAGTAATTGCCTTTTATGTTGTTTAAGGCTGTTGGCATGACTGAAATCGATCATAAGACCATCATTGAGCCCCGCTTTTTTAAGTGCAGTTGCCGCTTCATTGACGCTAACTGCGTCAAAGTTAGGCTGTTTGCCGCCACGAAGGATGATATGGCAATCTTCATTTCCGGCAGTGGTGAAGATGGCCGATTTGCCACCTTTGGTGAGTGAAAGGAAGTGGTGTGGGCGTGTGGCAGAGCCAATTGCATCAATGGCGATGGTTATGGTTCCGTCGGTGCCGTTTTTAAAGCCGACAGGGCAAGAGAGGCCGGAAGCGAGTTCCCTATGTCCCTGACTTTCGGTTGTGCGTGCACCGATCGCACCCCACGCGATGAGGTCAGAAACATATTGCGGGCTGATCAAGTCTAGGTACTCGGTTGCGGTGGAAAGGCCTACTTCATTTAAATCGAGCAAAAGCTTGCGGGCGAGCCGTAACCCTTTGTCGATGTTATAGCTTTCATCCAGATCAGGGTCATTGATGAGTCCTTTCCAGCCAACAGTTGTTCTGGGCTTTTCGAAATAGACGCGCATGACAATGTGCAAATCGTTTTTTAATTGCTCTGCGATGGGTTTTAGTCGCTTCGCGTATTCTATGGCCGCTTCGGGGTCATGAACTGAGCAGGGGCCAATCACAACCAGCAGGCGGTCATCGGTTTTTAGCAGAATATTATGGATGGCTCGGCGAGAATTGAGTGTTGTTTTTGCAGCGCGATCAGTTATCGGGAATTCATTGTGGATTTGATCAGGTGTGGCAACTTCGTGCTGGGCGACGATCCGAAGGTCATCAGTATTGAGTTTGTTATCCATAATATTGGCTGTTGTGAGGATGAAAATAGGTCATATAACGCACTTATTGTTTGATTTCCTTCAAACTTTGCAATGCATCTAGTTTAATCGCACCATTTTACCCTCAATTCTGGTTTTATGCTTGCCTATCATTTTTTTGGGTGATAGCTTGCTAGTTCTTCGCCAATTTAAAGAATATTTAGCAGGTACACATGATTAATAACTCATGGCTGAGTTTGCGGCCACTGATTCTTCTTCTCTCCGTTTTCGTGATATCACCTGCATGGTCTGATCATTTGGGTGATGCGGTTAAAGAGACGATTAAAAGCAATAAGTTGGCCGCAAAATCGCAGACAAAGGTAGATGGATTAAGCGATGAGACAAGACAGATGCTTGAGGAATACAGGCTGCTGTTGAAGGAAACGGAAACGCTGCATATTTATAATCAGCAGCTCAAGAACCTTCTGGTATCTCAGCATCGTGAAGAAGAATCTTTGCGGAGACAATTGCAGGAAATCGAGGTGACACGGCGTGAAATTGTTCCACTTATGCTGAACATGCTCGATAGCCTTAAAGTATTCATCTCCCTGGATGTTCCTTTCCTGACGAAAGAGCGTCATCAGCGGCTTGCACGATTGCAGGAGATGATGGGGCGAGCTGACGTTACGCAGTCCGAAAAGTTTCGAAGGATACTCGAGGCCTACCAGATTGAAAATGAATATGGCCGAACCATTGAGGCCTATCGTGCGGACCTTGATTTGAATGGAATGCGTTATACGGTTGATTTTTTAAGACTGGGACGATTAAGCCTTTACTACCAGACACTCGATGGCAAGAAGACAGGCGTTTGGAGCCAGAAAGAAAAGTCATGGCAATCCCTTTCCGATAGCTATAAGCGAACGGTTTCAAATGGCTTGCAGATTGCGCGCAAACAGGTTGCGCCTGATTTACTGAAATTACCCATTCCAGTGCCGGAGGCAAAACAATGAAAATAGTGATGCGCTCAGCACTTTTATTGCTTTTGAGTTGGGTGACAGTGAGCCTCGCTGAGGCTCCCACCAGTTTGGATCAGTTGCTGCAACAGGTTCGAAAAATGCACAGCCGAGAAGCCACAGCAAACAGAGTGCGGGAGCGCCAGTTTTTGCAGGAAAGGAATGCGCAAAAGAAGCTTTTAGCTAAAGCACGAAAGGAAAAAAATGCTGCAGAGACGTTGAGTATTGACCTTAAACGCCGTTTTGATGGAAAAGAAAAAGCACTGCTTGAACTGGAGGACGAGTTACGGGAAAAGACAGGTGTGCATGGAGAGCTGTTTGGTGTTGCGCGACAGGTTGCGGGTGACTTAAGTGCAAATCTGCAAACCTCTTTGATTTCGTCGGAGTACCCGGGGCGTCTGGAGGCATTGGATCAGATAGCTAACAGGAAAGATTTGCCAACTATCGAACAGCTCGAATCTCTCTGGTTTACGCTTCAACAGGAGATGACGGAATCAGGAAAATCGGTGAAGTTTCAGGCGGAGGTGATGTCGCCAAGCGGTGAACCTGAAATGAAGCAGGTTGAGAGATTGGGGTTGTTTAATATTTTGGCAGATGGCCGTTATCTTAAATATCTTCCCGAGACAGGGCGTTTGGTCGAGCTGGAAAGACAGCCCCCTCCTCACTATTTACGCTTGACAAAAAACCTTCAAAATCCAGAAGGGGAGCGAGTTGAAATCGCTATTGATCCAACAAGAGGTGCTTTGCTCGGTATGTTGGTTCTGGCACCGGATGTGAGTGAGCGAGTTCGACAGGGTGGAATTATTGGTTATGTCATTATTGCGCTAGGTATCATCGGCTTGATCCTGGCGATTGTTCGCCTTGTTTACCTCTATCGAGTTAACAGGAAAGTTAACGCTCAACTGGCGGATCTTTCAAATCCACGAGATGACAACCCGTTGGGGCGAGTTTTGGAGGTTCCGCAGCAGCTAAAGACCTATGATATGGAAACACTTGAGTCGTTGCTTGATGAGGCAATTCTGCGCGAGACTCCTAAGCTGGAAAGTGGCCAGTCACTCCTCAAGCTATTTGCCGCTGTTGCGCCATTATTAGGTTTATTGGGGACGGTTACCGGCATGATAGCGACATTTCAATCAATTAGTCTGTTTGGGACGGGTGACCCAAAGCTGATGGCGAGTGGGATTTCTCAAGCACTTGTGACGACCATGCTCGGCTTGATTGCAGCAATTCCGCTGCTCTTTATGCATGCGCTGGTTGCGAACCGAAGTAAAACACTGGTGCAAATTCTCGATGAGCAGAGTGCTGGACTGGTTAGCCGAATTATTGAAACCAGGAAATAGATAGAAACATGATCGCTCTTCTTGATTTGATTGATTCAATGCGCGCCTTTATGGAGACAGGTGGAGATGTGCTATGGGTTATTTTGCTACTGGCAATTGTACTGTGGAGCCTGGTTGTTGAGCGTTTTATCTATCTAAGAAAGGTCTGGCCGGTTCAGAAGGCGGAATGGGTCAGTAGTTGGGCAAACAGACAAGATAAGCATTCATGGAAGGCGCGTTGTATTCGTGAGCAGCTGATTTCAGAAGCGAAACAACAGCTGGAAAAAACGGTCCCGATTATCAAAATGCTCATTGGTCTCTGTCCGCTGCTAGGCCTTTTAGGCACAGTGACGGGGATGATTCACCTGTTTGATGTGATGGCGGTGACAGGGACAGGCAATGCGCGTGCGATGGCTTCGGGCGTCTCGCAGGCAACCATCCCAACAATGGCCGGAATGGTCATCGCGATTGCAGGGCTTTACTTTAGCAACCGCATAGAGGGACGGACAAAGGATGCAGCTCGCCACCTTAGTGATTTACTTAAACACGACTGACATTAGAGGTTAATTATGCGTCGTCGAATAAACCGAAAACAGGGTGCCGAGGAGTCAGAGATTAACCTGACTCCCATGCTCGATATTGTTTTTATCATGCTGATTTTTTTCATTGTCACAACCTCTTTTGTAAAGGAATCGGGCATTGATGTTAATCGCCCATCTGCGCAAACAGCGGAAAGGAAAGAGCGGGCAAACATCATTGTTGCGATTAAAGCGGATGGTGAGGTGTGGATCGATAAACGTGTCGTGGACAGACGTGCCATACGGGCTAATGTGGCGAGGCTTCATGCTGAAAACCCGCAAGGGTCTGTTGTTATTGCAGCAGACCGAGAAACCAAAACACATGTGCTGGTAGAGGTTATGGATCAGATTCGTCTTGCCGGTATTTATAACGCCTCGATTGCGACGGAGACGGCCACTCAATGATTCAAAGGCTGTTTCCTGCTATTACAGCGGGTGTTGCCATTTCATTGGCACTTTTCTGGTTGATGAATTTTATGATCTCAAATGATCAGGCGGTGCTGAAGAAAAGTGAAACACTGCATATGGTCGATTTTATTCGCCTAAAGCATGAATCCTTGTTTGAGACAAAAGAACGCCACAAACCTAAAAAAAGGGAGCCAGATCAAAAGCCGGCAACCCCGAAAATGTCGGTTGCAAAGAATATTGTTCAGGCGGATAGCCCTGATATCGATATGCCGAATCTGGATATACCATTACAGCCGAGCAATTTCTCAGGCTCGTTGGTTGGTGGATTGAAGATGGGCTCGGGAATTGCCATGGGTGCAGAGCTGATGCCATTGGTCAGGATTCCGCCAAAATACCCAATGAGGGCAGCTATGGATCGGATTGAAGGCTGGGTGAAAGTTGAATTTACGATTACAGAAACCGGCATGGTTAAGGATGCAATTGTGGCGGAATCAAAACCATCAAGGGTTTTTGATAGGGCGGCACTTCGAGCAATCGTCAAGTGGAAATTTAGGCCCAAGCTGGTTGATGGCCGCCCAGTTTCTCAGCGGGCCCTGCAGCTACTCGAATTCAAGCTGGTCAAATGAGACAAGTCAGAAACGGGTATTCTCGGCTCCTGGTTATTCTTTTTATTCTGCTATTTTCTAGCGCGAGTTTCTCGGCGGGTGGCAACAAAACGGTCTCCTCGTGGCTTTACAAACGGCTGGAGGCGGTGGAGAAGCAACTGGTTCTCAAAGAATACGCAAAAGCGACTTTGTTGTTACAGAAAACCTTAAAAAAGCTACCCAACAAGAATTACGAAAGAGCCGTTGTTTTACGCTCTTTGGCATCGGTAAATGCCATGCAGGGGCATTATAAAAGAGCACTTCCGCTGCTAGAGGAAAGTCTGGAAACAGGTGCGTTACCGAAGGAGCAGGCGTCGCGTGCCCGATTGAATTTGGGGCAACTGTACATGGCCGATGGGCAGTACCAGAAAACTGTGAGCATTATGGAAAAGTGGTTGCGTGAGACTGAAAAACCGGCGCCTCAGGATCAAATATTACTTGCACAGGCCTATGCTCAGCTTAAACAGTATAAAAAAGCGTTGCCACTAGTCGATAAGGCTGTTGCGGCATCGCCCAAACCGGTTGAATCCTGGTATCAGCTACAACTTGCGCTGAATTATGAACTGGGGAGATATCGGCAGTGTGCAGTTGTTCTTCAGAAGCTGGTTCGTTTTTATCCAGATAAAAAAAGATACTGGAAGGATCTGGTCGGTATTCATCAACAGCTCAAAGACTATAAAAGTGCTTTGGCGGTGATGGAGTTGGCACATCAGAAAGCACTGCTAATTGAGGATAAAGAGCTTATTCAGCTAGCAAACCTTTACCTCTATCTCGATATGCCACTAAAAGCCTCGCGACTTCTGGAAAAGGAGCTTGGCTCGGGTAAGGTGGAAAAAACAGAAAAAAATCTGGAGCTACTCGCCAATAGCTTTATTCAGGCGAAAGAATACAAGCGGGCAGAGCGACCACTGAGAGAGGCGGCAGAGTTATCCAAAAATGGCTTGCTATATATTCGTTTGGCGCGGATTTTAATTGAGCAGGAGCAGTGGAGAAGTGCTCAACGTAACCTCATGAAAGGGATTAAAAAAGGAAATCTAAAAAATCCTGGTGAGGCTTGGCTATTAATGGGCGTGAGCTGTTACGAGCGGAATAAGTCGGTCTGTAGCCGAAGGGCATTTAATAAGGCGGCTAACTATAAAAAGCAAAAGAAGTCAGCGCAGCAGTGGTTGCAGTATATCAACGAGGAAGATGCTTCCAATAATCCCGACTAATTTGCTGTGAATAGTGGTATTATTTTCTGCAGAATAGCTTTGCGATGGGTTGGCGTGTTATTTTTGACCCGTTAAGGGTGTCTTTATTTATTATTGTATTTAGTTTCAGAAATAGGAGATTTTAATGAGCGTTTTAGTTGGCAAAAAAGCCCCAGATTTCACCGCCCCCGCGGTCTTAGGCGATGGTAGCATCGTTGATTCGTACACCTTGTCTGATGAAATTAAAGGCAAGTATGCGGTTGTTTTCTTTTACCCGCTCGATTTCACTTTTGTCTGCCCATCCGAGCTGATCGCGTTTGATCACCGTTTAGATGAGTTCAAAAAACGGGGTGTTGAGGTGATTGGTGTCTCAATCGACTCACACCTTACCCATAACGCATGGCGGAATACGGCGATCAATGATGGTGGTATTGGTCAAATTGGATACACGTTGGTTGCCGACATGACGCACTCAATTTGTAAAGATTACGATGTAGAATCTGACGGTGGTATGGCGTATCGCGGCTCCTTCCTCATCGATACAGACGGTGCTGTTCGTCATCAGGTTGTTAACGACCTGCCTTTGGGGCGGAATGTTGACGAAATGCTACGTATGGTTGATGCGTTACAGTTCCACGAAGAGCACGGAGAGGTTTGCCCGGCTGGTTGGACTCAAGGTGATAGTGGTATGAGTGCAAGCCCGGAAGGCGTTGCAGCTTACCTAACAGAGAATGCTGATAAACTCTGATTTATAAGAATCTTCAGTAGTGAGAAACGCGGTGCTTTTTAGCGCCGCGTTTTTTTATAAGCCAGCTAAAGTGAGTTTGTGAGGGTGGCTCAATTATAAAAGGCAAGATGCTAGTAACTGCGTTCTATTTTCGAAAGAAAAAGGGTAGAGCTATCTTCGCTCCCACACCGTAAAGTGATAACCAAAATTGGTTTCATCCGAAGCCTCGAAACTCTCCCTTTCAGTCTCTTCCCATTCACCCAAACTGTACTCTGGAAAAAAAGCATCGCCCTCAATATCCAGCTCTATAAAGGTTAGGTAAAGACTGTCGGCTTTTGAAATAAGCTGCCGGTAGAATGAGTCACCACCAATCACCATCACCTCTTCATATGTTCTTGTCGCCTCTAGCGCTTCATCTATTGAATGATAGATGGTGCAACCTTCGGCACTAAAACTTTTGTCGCGTGTCAGAACAATATTTTCCCTGCCGGGTAGCGGCCTACCGATCGATTCGTAGGTTTTACGTCCCATCAGGATCGGCTTACCCATAGTGATCTTTTTAAAATGTTGCAGATCAGCAGATAGCTGCCAGGGAAGTCGATTTTCGATTCCGATAACGCGGTTATTAGCCATCGCGGCGATTAGTGAAAGTCTCATATTTTGTTGTTTCTGGGTAGTCGCATATTCAGGTTTAACTGCGCCACTTTTGCAGGAAGCTGCAAACAGGTACTCACATTGTGCATAATGGCAGAATTAATGTTGTTTATACACAGGGAAGCCGGCGTTAAATTAGCAACCAATCAAACACCGTTACAAACTATATATATGAAACAATATCTGGAGCTGTGCCAAAGGATCGTCGATGAAGGTGTCTGGATCGACAATAAAAGAACAGGTAAGAGCTGTCTGACAGTGATTAATGCCGACCTCACCTACGATGTCGCTAGCCGAGCATTTCCACTCGTAACAACACGAAAGAGCTTTTATAAGTCGGCTATCGCGGAAATGATTGGATATATCCGTGGTTATGATAACGCGGCTGACTTTAGAAAACTGGGTACACCTACCTGGAATGCTAATGCCAATGAAAATGGGGAGTGGCTTGCAAATCCATATCGAAAAGGAAAAGATGATTGTGGTTTTATCTACGGAAAGGTGGGGCGAAACTTCCCAAAGCCCGATGGGGGTAGCGTTGATTTGCTACGCAAGATAGTCGATGACCTGAGTAATGGCGTAGATGATCGGGGTGAAATCTATACTTTTTATCACCCGGGAGCCTTCCATATGGGCTGTCTACGTCCTTGCATGTACAGCCATCATTTTTCTTTGCTAGGCAATACTCTTTATTTAAACAGCACCCAAAGAAGCTGCGATGTTCCGCTAGGCCTAAATTTTAATATGGTGCAGGTCTATTTTTTCCTCGCAATCATGGCGCAAATTACCGGGAATAAGGCTGGACAGGCTTATCATAAGATCGTCAATGCACACATCTATGAGGACCAACTGGAGCTGATGCGAGATGTGCAATTAAAGCGGAAGCCTCTCCCCGCACCAAAACTGCTCATCAACCCAGATATTAAATCCCTGCAAGATCTTGAAACTTGGGTGACGCTTGATGATTTTGAGGTGGAAGGTTACGAGCACCACGAGCCGGTAAAATATCCTTTTTCGGTGTAGTGAGTGGGTACTGCTTTAGCTCACCACTGAGAACACGAGGGCCACAGAGGAACGTCGGTTTAATCTCTAAAAGAGCTCTATTGGCTCGGTGCTGATAATGATCCAATCAAGGGCGTGCTGATGTGGAGAGGTCAATGTTTTTACA
>QNFJ01000004.1 GCA_003646305.1 Gammaproteobacteria bacterium
CTTACACAACCTGTTATAAACACTGCTGCCATTGCAACTGTGATAAACTGTCACCCTTAATGATCTGTAACTTATTGATTTTTATTGCTGGATTATTTTCTACTCCGGCTGTACAAGCACTTTGATGCCTTCGCCTTTAAGTAATAATTCAAAACCTCTTTCAACTTCTTTCAGTGGCAATACGTGACTAATCAACGGGTTTAAGTCCACCTGTTTATCACGAATTAATTTGCTGGCGTGTTCCCAAGATGAAAATAATTTTCGTCCACTGATGTTATGAATCGTCAGCCCTTTCAGTAAAATAGCTTCTAAATTCACTAAACTTGGACCCGCAGGTACCCCAATCAAACGCAATTCACCCCCTGCAACCGTTGCATGAATAGCCAGGTCTAATGATTCGGGAACGCCAGAGTATTCAAAAGACACGTCAACCCCATTGCCTTGCGTCATATCTTTAATTGTTTTAACGGGATTCGATTTAGCGTCTGATACATTAATGACTTTATCTGCGCCTAATTCTTGAGCCTGTTTTAACCGTACTGGACTAACATCGGTTGCAATAACTCGGTTAGCACCTAACGCACGTGCTGCTATAATATTCATCAAACCAATTGGGCCGCATCCTGCTACCAACACGTTCATTCCCGACACTCCGCGCCCTTTCAAACTGGCATGTACTGCAATACCAAAAGGTTCAAACATCGCCGCGATTTGTGGTGTTATTTCACTGCTTTGCTGCCAAATTAACTTTTCCGGGACAACCGCGTACGACGCAAAACCACCGTCCTCTTCTACCCCTGGGTAACGTGTATTCATACATAAATTTTCTTGCCCCATATGGCAGGTATAACAACGGCCGCAGGAAATATGACTCTCAATACTGACAAAATCATCAATGGACGCCTTGCTAACACCTTCACCAATAGCGTCAACTACGCCTGAAAACTCATGCCCTAATATGGTTGGCAATTTCATTCTGCTTGATGCAAAAGGAATCCAGTTATGTATATGCAAATCTGTGCCACAAATGCCCGTAAAAGCAACTTTCACCCTTACTTCACCCGCTTGCGGCTCGGGAATAGCAACTTCTTCCAATGACAAGCCGCCTATTTCTGGTAAAACTTTGCAAAGTGCTAACATCTTCTACCTACCATCAAGGTTATATATGATAAATATCGAGCACTGTTGGTATACGGTCATTCATCAAAATTATTTTTTTGTTTTTAATTAACCAACTATCTTCATCTTTTTGAAGAACGTACTCGTATGCACCAAAGAAATGCCCCTCAGTATGCGCTTTATAGTAATGTACACTCCAATTAGTCTTGACCAAACACGTCCCATCATCTTGCATTGTAGGGCGAACGTTTGTTATCAAATGGCACGTTCTTGGTAACGGTGTAGAAGCTGACGAATGCCCCGACTTAATTCTAAAAATACGGTCTTCTAAACCAATTTTTGAGTTGTAATACATCAGTGACAGCTCATTATTTGGATCACTTGTATACTCGTGTTCATCGTGCCAACTGGGTATCCAATACTCACAATCATCTGCGAACAATGCTAACCAGTCGTCCCATTTTTTTTCGTCCAAACACTCGGATTCTGTGTATAAAAACGCCTCTACTGAATGCTGCAAATCATCTTTCATCTTTTTTTCCTTATAAGGTGATTTAACCTTACTTAATATTCTCTGCAGCTTGACCCGCATTCATCAATTCAACCCAATAACGATGCTGCGCGAGAAAGAGACCTTCGTCTTCAATTTTCGCGCCACTACTAAAGGGCGTTAAACCGATTTCATCCGCATATTGATTAGGCCCTGAGATTTGCTGTATAGCACCGCGAGAAATATCACTCCAAGGTGTATATTCAGCCAATGCCCCTATGTGGCCCGCATCAAATTCAGATAAGTCATCAGACGTTGCCATACCACTAGCATTGAAGAAGTCTTCGTATTGGCGCAGTCTATTTTTTCGCTCTTCGGCCGGTTCACCAACAGGTGCAATAACATAAATAGTGACTTCTGTCTTATCAGCGGCCAAAGGTCGGAACATACGAATTTGCGAACTCATTTGATCCATTAAAAACATGCTGGGATAAATCAGCTGATTTCTTAACCGGCCTATCATCCAATTAGTTTCGGCTTCACCAAACTTTTCCTCAAGCTCAGCTTTTTTAGAATAAATCGGTCTGTCTTCTGGGTTGCTCCAATCTGACCATAACAACGTATGGCCATGCCCAAAATCAAAATACCCACCAGCCAATTTACCTAAACTAGCGGCATCCATTGCTTTTGTTTTCTCGCCTTCATGGGCCATTTCTGCTCTGTTCTTCATCGTTGCAACATAGTTCCAATGCACCGTTGATACGTGATATCCATCAACGCCATTTTCCGCCTGAGCCTTCCAGTTTGCATCGAAGGTATACGTTGAAGATCCTTTTAGCACCTCTAAACCTTGCGGAGACTGGTCAACCAACATATCAATAATACGAGTTGTTTCGCCTAACCAATCTTCCAGAGGATGTGCGTTTTCATTAAGCGTTGCAAATATAAATCCTCGGTAACTTGTTACGCCAGGTAATTTAGCTAGGCCCAACTTAGATTTATCAAACTCTGGCGGGTAGCCGCCTTTGTCCTCATCTTTAACGTTAACTAACTTACCAGTCGTATCGTAAACCCAGCCATGAAAAGGGCATGAATACAGCCCGGTGTTACCCATTTTCGTACGGCATAATGTTACGCCACGATGCCGACAAGCATTAATGTAGCCTCCAATTTCTCCTTTTTTATTACGGTTAATAATGACCGGCTGACGACCAATATGCCCCGTAATAAAGTCCTTTTTCTTGGGTATTTGACTTTCATGACACATATAGACCCAAACTTTTTCCCATACGTATTTCAGCTCAAGCTCAAACAATTCTGGATCCGTAAAAATTCGACGATCCACCTGATACTTACCTGTTTTAGGGTCTTCAACCAAATACCTTGAATAATCTATCTTTTCACTTTCTGACATACTATATTTCCTCAAGCCATGTGTTGTTTTCTAATGTGACACGCAGTCATAAATATCACTAATTTCTTTAGCCGATAACTTCTCGTCCCACGCAGGCATACTGCCTTTTCCTTCAACTACTGATTTTCAAATTTTAATTTATCGTCTTTTGGAAATGTTAGCAAATCATAGTTACCGCCAGAGGTTTTCATATCGTGAATTCAACTCCGAAGTGCAACTCCCCTAATTGGAAGAGGGTAAGTTACGTTAACCTAGTAACTATTCCCACCGACCAAAGCAAGAGGAACCACCATGAGCAGTTACACGCAACTTACTCAAGGACAACGATACCAGGTCGAGGCCTTATTGGAAGGAGAGCATAACCAGAGTGATATCTCCATGATACTTGGGGTGCATAAATCCACGATCAGCCGAGAGTTAAAACGCAACGGAGTGGAAAAGCAATACGACCAAATAGACGCTCAACGCTTGACGGTAGCTCGCCGCAAAGCAAAGACTCAGCTACGAATTCCAGAAGAGACCTAGGAATGGGTTGGGTTGCTGCTAAGGGAAGAATGGAGTCCAGAGCAAATCAGTGGCTGGCTTGCCGCTGAAAAACAGATAAAAATCAGCCATGAATGGATTTACCAAGCGGTGATTGATGATAAGAATCAGAAAGGTGATCTCCACCTTCATTTGCGCTGTCAAAAGCGGCGTAAAAAACGTTATGGAACTTATTCACGCCGCGGACAGATAAAAGAGTGAGTGAGCATTGATCAGCGCCCCAGCGTCGTTGATGAACGCTCACGCATTGGTGACTGGGAAGCAGATATTGTTATTGGCCGGCAAGGGGGAGAGGTGCTCGTTACCTTAATTTGTGCGTAAAACGCGTTTTAACCTGATACTGATAGGCCTTGCCATCAACAAAACGGTACAGGTCGTTAAAGAGACAATTGGTTTTTTCTATTCTTTGAAGTAGATTTGGCAGAAAAGGCCGTTTTTAGTGGAAGCTTAATTCTTATGTTACTGTCCTTGGCTGTCTCATTGTATGAACTTAAGATTTCATGTCAGGCTTTGAATATAGAGTTGGAAGGTATTCGTGCAAAAAATATGGTAAAAAAAACGTTTGAGTTAAGTGAAAGCCTTTATCAGGGCTTAATCGATAAAATTCAGTTTCTTCCTGAAGAGGGAAAGATATGGCTGAGTGATCAGAGAATGATTCTTCTCCATACTGGAACGTTAGGGGTACTGAGAAAAGAATTGGTAGAAGTATTGGGTATGCATGGGGCAAGAAAAGTATTGACTCGTATGGGTTATGTTTCTGGAGCGAGAGATGCTTGTTTGGCGAGTAAACTGAGTCCAGAGGCCTCGGAGATAGATATTTTCTCTGCGGGACCATTGCTGCATAAGTTAGAAGGTGTTGTTTGTGCTAAGCCGATAAAAATAGATTTCGACTTAGAAAAAGGTGATTACTATGGCGAATTTATTTGGGAAAACTCCTACGAGTGTGATGTGCACACCGCTGAGTTTGGCCTAGCAGATGAATCTGTCTGCTGGTCAGAGGTAGGTTACGCATGTGGGCACACAAGCCACTTTATGGGGAAATTTATTTTGTACAAGGAAGTTGAGTGTCGAGGTAAAGGGGATGCCTGTTGCAGAGTCATAGGTAAACCAATAGAAGATTGGGGAGAAGAAGAGGCGGGGGTGGAGTACTTTGAGCCTGAGAATATCCGTGAAGAGATTGTTAAATTGGAATCTCAGGTACATGAGTTGATAGTGCAAGATTCATTGGAATCACCTTTGATAGGGAGAGCAAAGGTATTTAAAAAAGCATTATCACTTTTAAAATTGGCAGCGCGGGGGCCTGTTACCGTGTTATTTACCGGAGAGACGGGAGTTGGAAAAGAGGTTTTTGCAAAAGAATTGCATGCATTAAGTGAGCGATCAGACAAGCCATTTGTAGCATTTAACTGTGCGGCAGTTCCTGATGATCTGCTTGAGTCTGAACTTTTTGGTGTATTAAAAGGAGCCTTTACAGGAGCAACTGACTCTAGACCAGGTCGGTTTGAGAGAGCTGATGGTGGAACGCTATTTCTTGATGAGGTGGGAGAGCTTTCTAGTCAGGCGCAAGCGAAACTATTGCGTGTACTTCAAGAGGGTGAACTTGAAAGGGTCGGTGATGTAAAAACGCGTAAAGTCGACGTGAGGATCATTGCTGCAACGAATAGAAAGTTGAAGGATGAGGTTAAAACGAAGGCTTTCAGGGAAGACCTGTACTTTAGGTTGAACATATTTCCTATTGAGATTCCAGCACTCAGGGATCGAGGAGAGGATGTGCAGCTGTTAGCGCAGTTTTTTTTGAAGAAAAGTAACAGTAAGTATGGTAAGAAAGTAATCGGGGTGACCGACCGAGCAAACGATATGTTATTAAAATATCAATGGCCTGGGAATATCAGAGAGCTTGAAAACCTGATTGAGCGTGGAGTTATTCTGACCCCAAATGGTCAGCGAATTGATCGTGATATTTTATTTGCAACAACAGAGCACGAAGATGATTCGAGTAATTCTCTGGGGCTTGATATTTCTTCGGGTAGTTATTTTAAAAATATCAAAAAAATGTCAAATTCATTCTTTGATTCATTTATTGAGTCGCATACAACTTTATATGATCTTGAATTGGACATAATGGATAAAGCGGTTAATCGAGCATCGGGCAACCTCTCTGAGGCTGCAAGGCTTTTAGGTATGACTAGACCGCAATTGGCTTACCGGCTGGATAAAAAGAAAGATAAAAACAGAGAATAAACTTCGGAATAAAAAATCCCATGCAAGCATGGGTACCGAGGTTTTTGGTCAGTTAAGGAGGTGCTATCAGCCCTTCATCCTGAAGAGCTGATAGCCCAGTCGGGTCTTTGTATTGCACAAAAACCCTAGTTTTTCCCCAAAATAAGGGCAGGAGCAAACTGTAAACACCAATCCATTGCTATTTATGCTCAGGTTATTAAGGTTTGATGAGTAATTTTAATGCGTTGTCCGTCTTAAGGTGAAATGCCTCAAAAGCCTTATCTATATTGTTAAGGGAGAAGTCGTGAGAAAAATATTCTTCGGGGTTCAGAACGCCTCGCTCCATTAATCTGAGAGCTTCCCACATATAAGGCTGTACATTTGCAAAACCATTCATGTGTAAGCTGATGTCTCTTAAGAATACATCGGCTAGGACAAGATTAAACTCAGCATCGCAAAATACACCAATAGCAGCAATGGTACCTCCTGGGCGAATCATATCCAGTGCCATTTGTAGCGTTTCTGGATAACCAACAACTTCGATTATTTTGTCAAAGCCGCGCCCTTTTGTGATAGAAAGCGCTTTCTCTTTGAAGTCTTCTTGACTGGTATTGATAGGAATTGCGCCTTTCTTAGCTGCTATTTCTAGGCGGTATGGTTGGTTGTCAAAAACGACAACGTTGCCAGCAGATTTGCTGAGAGCAATGTCTAGCGTCATTAATCCAGTTGGGCCGCAACCGATAATGGCAACATTCTCTCCAGGCTGAATATTCGCTAAGTTATTCGCGATAATGGCAGAAGGTAAATTGCAAGAAAGCGTTAAAGCCGCCTTGTCGGAAATAGAGTCAGGGACCTTTATGGTGTGTGCTTCAGCGTGAGGTAAAATCATAGCCTCAGCATGAGTTCCATTTAAATCTCCAAATGGTATACCAAATCCATAGACTGCTTTTTGTGTGGTTTCACAGTGCGCGGTTTGATCAACTTCGCACATATAGCATTCACCACAGGAACAAGAGTATGCCATTGATACTCTGTCTCCAGGTTTGAATTTTGTGATGCCACTGCCTATTTCGACCACTTCGCCACAGAGCTCATGCCCAGTTGGAGAGTGACCTCTTTCCATAAAAGGGTCTAGTGCGCCTCTATATAGATGTAGGTCAGAGCCACAGATCGAAGTGGCTTTAACGTTAACAAGTACCTCATGTGGTTGAGCAATTTTAGGATCATCTTTTGTACCGCAGCGAATATCTTCAGGGCCGTAATATATAGCAGCTTTCATCGTCTGTTTTCTCCAATTTTATTGTTGTATAAACAGGTTCAGCAAATATTGAGCCAATTTCAGATAGTTGTCCCTAACAGCGAATGGTTGTAAGGGCTGCAGATGAGTAGCTGTAAATATAATGTCTTTATAGAAAACATTAGGTCAGGCATTTTTCATCACTACATAAATTCATCAGATAATTTCATCATTTGGTGAGGCCACTTAATTGGTTTAAAAGTCCAAATCTAACAAAAAGCTTATAAATCAACCTGCTTTGCATTTGGCATGGCTTATGCAAAGTTTGTTGTAAATGGACATTAAAGTTGAATGATGAGTAAAGAGAAGTTCCTGAAATATGTACATGTCACTGGGCTGCAGAGTAACAAGTTCATTGAGTTTGATTTTGCGATAGGTGATCCGCTGCTTTACGTGGAGCTAATTCTTCCAATTGATCAATTCCAAGTATTTTGTGCAAAAAATAAGGTTCTTTTTTTAACGCCAGAGCAGGTTAAAGAAGTGGATTATGACCGCCTTAAATGGAGGTATGGAAGCCCAGGAGAGCTTGAAGAAGCTTAATAAGTCAAGAGTATTTATTTTAAGTGTAAGCATTTAAAAATACAGAGGGGAATAAGATAGATGTCAGTCAATATTTCAAAAAAGGCGATCGAGCCAATACGTACTAATTTTGCGTATACAGAAAGAAGAGTGGGGAAGCGGCCTGCTACACGTTATCAGGAGGCTACTTACGATGTTCAGCCGACCTGTGGGTTTCATTACCGGCCTGTCTACGATCCAAGTAGGGAGCTTTTTGACGAAAGTAGAACTGCGATTGTTATGGAGGACTGGTACGCCTTTATGGATCCGCGCCAGTTTTATTACACGCCTTATGTGACAACACGTGCAAACCAGCAAGAGGTGATGGAAAAAAACCTTAGCATGATTGAAAAGCAAGAGCTGCTGAGTACTGTCCCTGAAGCGTTAAAACAGCTTGTGCGAGATGTGGTTATTCCTCTGCGTCATGTTGAGTATGCTGCGAATATGAATAATCAGCATATTGCGGACCAAGGGTATGGAGCAAGTATTACAGGAGTGGCTGCGTTCTGTGGGTTTGATCATATTGCGATGTCTCAATACATCAGTAAATTAGCACTGGCTCTTGATGACAATGAAGATAACGGTTTGATTGCAGCGCGAGAAGCGTGGATGGATTCACCTGATTGGCAGCCACTTCGGGCCTTAATTGAAGAGGTATTTGTCGTAGATGATTGGTTTGAAACGCTTGTGGCTCAAGATATCGTGCTTGATGGCCTTTTGCATCCGCTTATTTTTGGCCATTTCATGAAAGAGGTTACAGCAAAAGGTGGTATCCCCATCGCCATGATGACGGCCTTTATGAATGACTGGTATCCAGAAACAATTCGCTGGACAAACCATCTTGTGAAGGTGACAGCGAAAGAGTCGGATGCGAATAATGCCTTGCTGGCTGAGTGGACTAAAAAGTGGGTTGCTAAGGCGGAAGAGGCGCTTAAGCCTGTTGCTGAGTTGGCTTTTGGTGATGCAGGAGCAGAGCATCTTGATTCTGTTAAAAAAGAGCTTATTGGGCGTCTGTCCAAGCAAGGTCTGAAAGTTTAAAGGGGCGGTTATGTCAAAGAGTAAAACATTTATTATCTTTCAAGATAATGCGGATGCGCGTCCTTTTATTGATGCGGTAGAGCAGGATAACCCAGATATAAGCATCGATTATCAGCCTGGGATGGTTCGTTTTGAAAATGAAGGGGAGCTCATTATTAGAAGAGAAACGGTTGAAGAAATTATTGGACGTGAGGTGGATTTACAAGAAATTCATGTCCACTTGGTTTCTATCGGTGGAAATATTGAAGAAGACGACGATTATATTCGTTTGGTCTGGAATTGATTGAGGGGGAATGCAGAGATGGCAGTAAAGAAACGACTAAACATGCGCAAACGCTATGAGCTATTAACGCGAGGATTGGCTTGGGAACCTAGTTACCAACCCAGAGAGAAGGTCTTTCCTTATGAAGACTTTGAAGGGATTAAGATTACTGACTGGGATAAATGGGAAGACCCTTTTCGTCTGACAGCAGATTCTTATTGGAAGTATCAAGCAGAAAAAGATAAAAAACTATATGCGGTAATGGATAGCTTCGCACAAAATGATGGGTTTCTTAATGTTAGTGATGCTTCTTATATCAATGCGCTAAAGATTTTTATCCAGGGGGTTTCACCGCTGGAGTATCAGGCTCACAGAGGTTTTGCACATTTGGCGCGTCAGTTTGCGGGTGAAGGGGCTCAAATAGCCTGCCAAATGCAGTCAATTGATGAGCTTCGTCATATTCAGACCCAGATTCATACTATCAGTAATTACAATAAGTACTTCACTGGCATGCATGATCCATTTCATATGCATGATCGTGTCTGGTATCTCTCTGTTCCTAAATCATTTATGGATGATGCCAGAACAGCGGGGCCCTTTGAATTTATCACTTCGATTTCCTTTTCGTTTGAATATCTTCTGACCAATTTATTGTTTGTTCCTTTTATGTCGGGCGCTGCACATAACGGAGATATGTCGACTGTCACGTTTGGGTTCTCTGCGCAATCTGATGAATCACGACATATGACGTTGGGATTAGGCATTATTAAGTTCCTTCTTGAGCAGCATGAAGACAATGTGCCCATTGTTCAGAAGTGGATGGATAAACATTTTTGGCGTTCTTACCGACTGCTTGGCATCGTTTCTGCGATGCAAGACTACATGCTTACGGAGTCTCCATTGTCGTGGAAAGAAGGTTGGAAGATCTATTTTGAAGATAATGCAGGAGCTCTGTTTAATGATCTCTCTCGCTATGGCATCAAAATGCCTAAGTTTCATGAAGTGGCAACTGCTGAAGCCGATCATTTGAGCCATCAAGTATACAGCGTGTTTTACGCTTTCTCTCATGCAGCTGGTTTTCAGACAACCGTCCCGTCTGCTAAAAAAATGGATTGGTTATCTGAAAAATATCCAGACACTTTTGATAAGTACTATCGACCTAGGTGGGAGATGTGGGCTGAGATGGAAAAAGAAGGTAAACGCTTTTTCAATGGAGGGCTTCCGTTAGATTGTCAGGTCTGTCAGATACCGATGGTATTTACAGATGTGGTCAATGGGAATCCAATGAAGCCAACACACCGTGTTAGTGAGTATAAAGGTGATAAGTACCACACCTGCTCAGATGGCTGCCGAGATATTTTCGAGAATGAGCCTGAAAAATATGTTCAAGCTTTAGTGCCTCCACAGCAAATATTCCAAGGTAATTGTGGTGGGGAAACGATTCCTGATGTTCTTAACTGGTATCACTTTGCAGCAGATGATGGGGGTGAATATCACGGGTCAACTGATGAGAAGAACTGGAAAAAATGGCATGGGGAGCAGAGTGATTCTGGTTCTCAGGAAAAAGCTTAAGCAGGAGGATATTGATGGCGATTAATACAATTAATGGTGAATACCCTGAAATTATTCGGGATGCTGTTGAGAATTTTCATGGTAACCAACTGGTGATCGTGGATTGGGAGAATCATCGAGGTTTAGGTGGAGCGCCCAATATGTTCCCGCTGCCCCCTGATATGCCTTTTAAGGCGCTAATTGCAGATGTTTTACCGGGTGT
Source organism: Gammaproteobacteria bacterium (assembly GCA_003646305.1). Lineage (GTDB taxonomy): Bacteria > Pseudomonadota > Gammaproteobacteria > Methylococcales > UBA2780 > UBA2780. Next base: position 10,716 of record QNFJ01000004.1, read on the forward strand.
TTTTGGACTTCATGCTGACTGGGAGAAAATTGATTGGGCCACTGTTGAGTGGACTATTGATGGTGAGGAAGTAACCCCCAATCTAGATGCGAGCTTGAAAGAAAATGGCGTTGGACACAAATCTTTTATTTGGTTAAAGACACCTGGTTTGTTGGGTTACAAAGGAACGTTGAACTAAATTATGAGCTACGAAGTTACGATTGAACCGATGGGTGTGACCATTGAGGTGGATGAGGAGCAGACCATCCTTGATGCCGCATTACGGCAAGGAATCTATCTGCCTCATGCCTGTGGTCATGGTCTATGTGGGACCTGTAAGGTTGATATCCTAGAGGGCGACGTTGAAATTGGCGAAGAGGCCTCTTCTTTTGCGCTTATGGATTTTGAGCGAGATGAGGGAAAGTGCCTGACCTGCTGTAGTAAACCTGAGTCAGATATGGTGATCGAGGCTGATGTAGAAGAGGAAGAAGATGCACTTTACCTTCCTGTTCAAGATTACACAGGAAAAGTTGTTCGATTAGAAAAATTGACGCCTCGAATATTAGCCGTTGTTTTAGAGGTTGGCGGTGATGGTGTCGAGTTTCAATCAGGACAATATGCAAATCTCAACATACCAGGTGTTGAGTCGCCTCGCCCCTTTTCAATGGCGGACTCCCCGGGGAATCGGAATCTGCTTGAGTTTGATGTGGCTCTCATTGAAGGAGGCGAAGGCACGACATGGATACATGAGCAGCTTAAAGTCGGCGATGAGCTTAGCTTTACTGCACCTTACGGTAACTTCTTTTTGCGCAAATCTTCACCTGAACCGATGATATTTTTTGGTGGTGGATCTGGGCTTTCAAGCCCTCGCTCAATGGTTAAAGATCTGCTTGAAAGCGGAGATGAAAGAGAGATTATTTTGTTTCATGGGGCGCGTAACCGTAAAGAGCTTTTCTATTGTGATGAGTTCGAATCACTAGAGGAGAAATACCCTAATTTCAAGTATATTCCCGCGTTGTCAGGTCCTGATGTGGAAGCTGACTGGACGGGAGGGAAAGGTTTTGTTCATGAGGTTGCTCTCGATTATATGAATGGAAAATTTGATGGATACAAGGTTTATATGTGCGGCCCACCTCCCATGATTGATGCTTGTATTAATGCTTGCATGAAGGGGCGTCTGTTTGAACGAGACATGTATATGGAGAAGTTTTTAACAGCCGCAGATGCAGAGGGTGAAGCAAAACGCAGCCCGTTATTTAAGTCGATTTAAGTGACCTATGAGTGAGTTCTTCTCCATTTATATAGAGGAGACAGGAGAAGTTTTTAAGTGCAGCGATGGGCAGCATATTTTGTCCGCAATGGCCTCAATGGGGAAAAAAGGAATACCCTCTGGCTGTCATGGTGGAGGTTGTGGTGTATGTAAAATTCGCCTGTTGGATGGTACATACAAAACGGAAAAAATGAGCCGCACTTATGTATCAGAAGGTGAGGAAGAAGAGGGTATTGCACTGGCATGCAGAGTGTTTCCAATGAGTGATATTCACTTAAGTGTGATTGGGAAGTTAAGAAAGAACATCCTGAAGAAAACAACTGCAGTAAAACGGTATGGGTTTGTTTAAAACATTAATTAAAAAATGAATGATGGAGATGAACAATGGGTGTCTTAAGAATTAGCCACATCAACTTGCGCGTTCTGGATATGACAGCAGCGCTAAAACATTATGAAGATGTTTTGGGTATGGAGAAAGTTCATACCGATAGCGAAGGCAATGTGTACCTGAAAGCATGGGATGAATGGGATAAATATTCAGTTATTTTGTCCGAATCTGACAGGGCGGGGATGAATCATATTGGTTACAAAGTTGAAAAAGATGCAGACCTTGATGAGTTTAAGCAAAGCATTACTGACTATGGCATTGAGGTTGAAGATATTTCATCTGATGCGCTTGAATTTGTTGGTAGGGCCTTAAAATTTAACTTGCCAAGTGGACATGAAATGTATCTCTATGCCGACAAAGAATACGTTGGGACCGGAGTGGGCACAACAAATCCAGATCCTTGGCCTGATGGTATTAAAGGTGCTGGTGTGCATTGGCTGGATCATGCTTTATTAATGTGCGAGTTCGATCCTGAAAAAAGTATTAATAAAGTAGCCGAATCAACACAGTTTATGATTGATGTGCTTGATTTTTATCTGGTTGAACAGGTGGTGGTCGGCCCAGATGGATGCTTTCAGTTAGCGACTTGGTTGTCTGTCAGTAATACACCGCATGATATCGCTTTTGTTGGAGGCCCAGTCATGGGTTTTCACCATTGTGCCTTCTTCTTGGATAGCTGGGATGATGTTTTAAAAGCGGCTGACGTGATGGGTAAAAACAAAGTCAAAGTTGACGTGACGCCACAAAGGCACGGTATTACCCGAGGTTACACAATTTACTTCTTTGACCCATCAGGAAACCGAAATGAGACATTTGGTGGATTAGGTTATTTAGCACAACGCGATCGGCCCGTAACGACATGGACTGAAGACCATTTAGGTAGCGCGATCTTTTTTCACACCGGCGAACTCGTTGAATCTTTTACTTCTGTTTACACCTGATTGAGATTTGCCAGATGACTTTGAAATTTGTAGAGCAAAAAAACATCAGTTCGCAGGCCGCGTCTGAAATGGTCATAGCCGCTGTTCTTAAAGCAGAAGAAATTGGGGTAAAAATCAATGTCTCAGTTTGTGATACTTCGGGAATTGAGATCGCTTTTTTAAGGATGAACGGTGCATTTATCCATTCAATTAGTATTGCAAAAGATAAAGCGTACACCTCGGCCAGTTTTGGCTTTTCAACCTCTCAATGGGGTGAGATTTTAAAAGGAAATGACCAGTTAGAAGCGGGCATTGTGCGTCGCGATCGATTGGTTACATTTGGTGGAGGGTTGCCAATTGAGTCAGATGGTGATTTGCTGGGTGGAGTTGGTGTGTCAGGTGGCTCTGAAGAGGAAGATGGCATCTGCGCACAAGCTGGGCTAGATGCGGTTTTACTAAAATAGTGAATTTTTCAATTAATTAAATTGAGAGTTATTGAATGAGTACTGTAAAGAGTTTTATTAATGGTGAGTATGTTGGTTCTGATGAGCTAGCCGATGTCGTTAACCCTGCAACTGGAGAAGTTGTAAACCAATACTGTGTCGCAACAGAGGCGCAAGTTGCTAAGGCAGTTTCTTCTGCTCGCGATGCTTTAAAGGGAGAGTGGGGCAAACTGGGCACTCAAGAGCGAGTTGAGATCCTTTATAAGATAGCGGATGGAATCAATGCACGGTTTGAAGAGTTTCTTGAGGCGGAATGTTTAGATACCGGCAAACCTTATTCATTAGCAAGGCACATAGATATTCCACGTGGAGCGGCTAATTTTAAGATTTTTGCAGATACCATTAAAAATGCGGGTGATGAAGCCTTTCATATGGCAACTCCAGATGGTACAGGGGCGTTGAATTATACGGTTCGCAAGCCTAAAGGGGTTATTGGTGTGATAGGGCCGTGGAATTTGCCTCTCTTATTAATGACATGGAAAGTGGGTCCCGCCTTAGCGTGTGGAAATACTGTGGTTGTTAAACCTTCTGAGGAAACCCAGCTAACAACAAGCCTTTTAGGCGAAGTGATGAATGATGCAGGGCTTCCTCCCGGTGTTTTCAACGTAATTTTAGGTACAGGTGCGAAAGTAGGTAATGCACTGATAACCAATCCAGGGCTTGATGCCATCACTTTTACAGGATCAACGCCGACAGGGCAGAGGATTGCCGAGGCTGCAGCAGTGGGCGTTCGTGACTCATCTCTTGAGCTCGGTGGAAAGAATCCAGGAATAGTCTTTGCCGACTGTGATATGGATAAGGCAGTTGAAGGAACAATTCGCTCAGTTTTCGCAAATTGTGGTCAGGTTTGTTTAGGAACAGAACGTGTTTACGTTGAAAGAGCAATTTTTGATGAATTTGTTCAGCGTTTAAAAGAAGGGGCTGAGGCGTTGAAATTGGGTGATCCAAAAGATCCAGAGACCAATATGGGACCCCTCATTAGCGAAGCACATCGCAATAAAGTTCTTGGCTATTACAAAAAAGCGGTTGATGAAGGTGCTACGGTTGTTACCGGTGGAGGAATACCTGATTTGCCTAGTGAGCTTAAAGGAGGGAGCTGGGTAGAACCAACAATTTGGACAGGCTTGCCGGAAGATGCCGCTGTCGTAACGGAAGAGATCTTCGGGCCATGCTGTCATATAGCACCTTTTGATAGTGAAGATGAGGTGATAAAGTTAGCAAACGATACTTCGTACGGTTTGGCTTCAGCCGTTTGGACTGAGAATGTCTCTCGAGCACATCGAGTCGCCGCGCAGATGGAGTGTGGAATCTGTTGGGTTAACAGCTGGTTCTTGCGTGACTTACGTACACCGTTTGGTGGTGCAAAACAATCTGGAACTGGCCGTGAAGGTGGGCTCCATTCCCTTGAGTTCTATACAGAGCTCAGCAATATATGCATAAAACTGTAGATCATTATGGAAGAGAAATTAATCAAACAATATGGTGATGAGCTTTATGAAGCTTTGATCACTCGCAATGTAATTGAACCCATTACAGACCGTTCACCAGAAGTCACTATTGAGGATGCATATCGTATTCAGAATCAGATGATTCAACGGCGACTGGATGCAGGTGAAAGCATTATTGGAAAAAAGATTGGTGTCACCAGTAAAGCGGTTATGAACATGCTTAATGTTTATCAGCCAGATTTTGGTTATCTATTAACCGATATGGTCTGTTCTGAAGGGGAAGATATTCCAATTAGTGAGAAGATGATTCAGCCCAAAGCAGAAGGCGAGATTGCTTTTTTATTAAAGCATGACCTGCAAGGGCCTGGATTAACAAATGCCGATATCCTTCGAGCAACGGAGGCGGTAATGCCCTGTTTTGAAATTGTCGATTCACGGGTTAGAGATTGGAAAATTAAGATTCAAGATACCGTTGCAGATAATGCTTCATGTGGCTACTTAGTCTTAGGTGGAACGGCTGTTAATCCGCGTAAAGTAGATTTAAGTGTCTGTGGACTTACTCTTGAAAAGAATGGTGAGTTGATGCATACCGGTGCGGGAGCTGCCGCTCTTGGGTCGCCAGTAAATGCGATGACCTGGTTGGCCAATACGATGGGTGAGCTAGGCGTGACATTGAAAGCGGGTGAGGTGATTTTATCGGGTGCCTTGTGCGCAATGGTTCCTGCGGTTGCTGGAGATTCTATGCGTGTAAGTATCGGTGGAATTGGTTCAACTTCGGTTCGATTCGTTTAGATGGCTATCAACTGCGCAATGATCGGTTCAGGAAATATTGGTACCGATCTCATGGCAAAACTTCAAAGAAGTTACAACCTGAATCCTGTTTGGATGATTGGAATAGATCCTGATTCTGATGGACTGGCGAAAGCACGCGAGGCAGGTTTAAAGACTACACATGAAGGTGTTGAGGGCCTGTTACCTCATATTGAAGAAGATAATATCCAAATTGCTTTTGATGCGACATCGGCTTACGTGCACGCAGAAAATAATCGCAAGCTACAAGAAAAAGGAGTGTTAGTCATTGATCTGACACCTGCGGCAATTGGCCCATTTTGTGTGCCGCCAGTCAATCTCAAAGATCATGTTGGTGAGCAGGAGATGAATGTCAACATGGTGACTTGCGGGGGGCAAGCAACTATTCCAATGGTTGCGGCAGTGAGCCGTGTCCAGCCAGTTGAGTACGGTGAGATTATTGCAACGATTTCGTCAAAATCAGCAGGACCTGGGACGCGTAAAAATATAGATGAATTTACCTTTACGACTTCTGCCGCTGTTGAGCAAGTAGGTGGGGCTAAAAAAGGCAAGGCAATTATTATTCTTAATCCAGCTGAACCGCCTTTGATGATGCGCGATACAGTGCATTGCCTGACCGAGACTGAGCCGGATAAGGAAGCGATTACTCAATCGGTTCATGAAATGTTGAAAGAGGTTCAAAAATATGTGCCTGGATACAAACTTAAAAATGGCCCTGTTTTTGATGGCAACCGTGTCAGCCTGTTTATGGAGGTAGAAGGTTTGGGTGATTACCTCCCTAAATATGCCGGAAATCTAGACATTATGACTGCAGCAGCAACAAGAACAGCTGAGATGTTTGCTGAAGAGATTGAGAATGGCACGCTCACACTCAAAAAGTTAAACAGACAGGAGGGTGTGTGATGGATTTAAAAGGTAAAACAATCCGTTTGCATGACATGTCTCTTCGTGACGGTATGCACTCTGTTAGCCACCAATTTGGACTAGATGAAATGGTTCGTCTGGCAACAGCTTTAGATTCTGCGGGTGTACCCTTGATTGAGGTTACTCATGGTGATGGTCTCGGAGGTTCTTCAGTTAATTATGGTTTTGGAAAGCATACGGACGAGGATTATTTAAAAGCAGTTGTTCCTCAAATGAAGCAGGCAAAAATCTCTGCACTACTGTTGCCTGGATTAGGAACGGTTAGAGATCTTCTGTCAGCGGTTGATTGTGGGATCTCGACCATTCGTGTTGCGACACATTGTACTGAAGCAGATGTATCCGAGCAGCATATTAAGAAGGGAAGAGAGTTAGGGCTTGATACGGTCGGTTTTCTGATGATGGCTCATATGATCGAGCCTGAGGCACTTCTAGAGCAAGCGAAGAAAATGGTTGGCTATGGCGCGAACTGTATTTATGCCACTGACTCGGCAGGGTACCTGCTTCCCGATGGTGTTAAAGATCGAGTTGGTATTTTGAGAGATGCATTTGGAGATGAAATTGAAATTGGTTTTCATGGCCATCACAACCTTGCAATGGGTGTCGCCAATTCACTCGCTGCGGTGGAGGCTGGGGCAACACGCATTGATGGTTCAGTAGCCGGTTTTGGTGCAGGTGCAGGTAATACACCTTTAGAAGTGTTTGCTGCTGTCTGTGATCGTATGGGAATTAATACGGGTGTCAGCGTCGATAAAATTATGGATGTGGCAGAAGACATTGCTTTGCCACTTATGCCTCAACCAACTCGAATTGATCGTGATTCTTTAACGCTTGGCTATGCTGGCGTTTATTCATCTTTTCTATTACACGCGAAGAGGGCCGAAGCAAAGCATGGCGTCTCTTCTCGTGCAATTTTGATGGAGTTGGGGAGAATGGGAGCGGTTGGTGGACAGGAAGATATGATCGAAGATGTCGCACTTGAAATGAAAAAGAATAGAGTTTGAGGAGAGTTAGGTGAGCCTGGATAAAGCAACAATAGAGAAACTTGCTGAGCATTTAGAAAATGCTGAGCTTAATGCACACGATGTACTAAAAATTACCGATGACTACCCCGATATTAGTTGGGAAGAGTGTTATGACATTCAGTGGGAAATCAGGCGCCGAAAAATAGCAAGGGGAACCAAGATATGTGGGATGAAAATGGGTCTCACCTCTATGGCAAAAATGCGTCAAATGGGGGTCGAAACACCCATTTACGGCTTTCTTGCGGACTATTTTAGCTGTTCTGATGGGGCTGAAATAAAAGTATCAGAGTTAATTCACCCAAAAGTAGAAGCAGAAGTCTCTTTTGTCACAAAAGCAGAACTAAGTGGACCAGGTTGCCACATTGGCAATGTTTTAGCTGCGACTGATTTTGTTGTGCCATCAGTAGAAGTTATCGATTCAAGATACCGAGATTTTAAATTTGATTTGAAAAGTGTTGTTGCAGATAACGCCTCTTCATCTCGTTTTGTAACGGGTGGTCGCATGCGCTCTGTTGATGAGCTTGACCTGAAAACACTTGGTGTAGTGATGGAAAAGAATGGTGAGGTTGTTGAAATGGGAGCGGGTGCTGCTGTGCTGGGGCATCCTGCGGCGAGTGTTGCGATGCTTGCCAATATGTTGGCCGAACGAGGTGAAGTAATTCCTGCAGGCTCCTTCATTATGACTGGCGGAATTACTGCAGCAGTTAGTGTTGAAGCGGGTGATTCTGTCTGTGTGCGCTACCAAGACCTAGGCAGTGTCTCGATGAGATTTGTCTGAGGAGTTAAGAAATGCCAATTGCAATAATTAACATTATGGAAGGGCGCGATGATGAAAAAAAAGCGCTACTGATTGAAAAAGTTACAGATGCAATATGTGAATCGCTCGGTTCACCCATTGAGGCCGTGAGAGTGATTATTAATGAAGTGCCGAAATCCCAGTTTGGGATAGCCGGTAAATCAGCAAAAGAGTTGGGACGATAAATAAGAAATTTTCTGAGGAGAAAATAATGGCGAAGTTGAAAAGAGAAGAGTGGTACGACTTAACACGTGCGACAAACTGGACCCCTAAGTATGTCACTGAGGAAGAACTTTTTCCTGAAGAGATGAGTGGATCAAGAGGAATCCCTGCAGAGGTATGGGAAACTTATGATGAACCTTATAAGGTTGTTTATTCTGAATATGTTGAGACACAAAGAGAAAAAGATGCGGGCGCTTACTCTGTAAAAGCCGCATTGGAACGCTCTCAATACGTTGAGAATGCAGACCCAGGTTGGGTTAGCACGATGGTTGCTCACTATGGTGCCATTCCTTTGGCTGAGTATGCGGCCAGTACAGCAGAAGCACGTATGGCCCGTTTTGCAAAAGCGCCAGGAAATAGAAATATGGCCGTCTTTGGAATGATGGATGAGAATCGTCATGGGCAGATTCAGCTCTATTTTCCTCATGCTTATACCAAGTTAAGCCGTCAGTGGGATTGGGCAAGTAAGGCTTATCATACAAACGAGTGGGCAGCGATTGCTGCAAGATCATTCTTTGATGATGCAATGATGACACGCGACTCTGTTGCAGTCTCAATCATGCTCACATTTGCCTTTGAAACCGGCTTTACAAATATGCAGTTTTTAGGCTTGGCAGCCGATGCGGCTCAGGCGGGTGACCATACATTTGCAAGCCTTATCTCTAGCATTCAAACAGATGAGTCTCGCCATGCTCAACAAGGTGGCCCTTCTCTAAAAATCTTGATCGCTAATGGTAAGAAAGAAGAAGCTCAAACAATGGTTGATGCAGCTATTTGGCGTGCCTGGAAGCTGTTTTCAGCTTTAACCGGGCCGGCGATGGATTACTACACACCTATGGAGCATCGCAGTCAGTCTTTCAAAGAGTTTATGGAAGAGTGGATTATCGCCCAATTCGAACGCCAGCTGATTGATCTTGGCCTAGATAAGCCTTGGTACTGGGATATCCTCATTCGTGACCTTGATATTACGCATCACGGTATGCACATGGGGATCTGGTATTGGCGTCCAACCGTTTGGTGGAACCCTGCAGCTGGTTTTGGTCCTAAAGAACGTGAATGGCTTGAGGAAAAATATCCAGGGTGGAATGAGACCTTTGGAGAATGTGCAGATGTAATCGTAGATAACTTGTTGAATGGACGACCAGAGCTAACGGGCCCTGAAACACTTCCAACCGTTTGCAATATGTGCCAGTTACCAATTGTAGGTGTTCCAGGAAGCAAGTGGGATGTTAAAGACTATCAGCTTGAGTATGAAGGCCGTCTCTATCATTTTGGTTCAGAAGTTGATAAATGGTGTTTTGAGATCGATCCAGAGCGCTATAAGGGACACCTCAACTTTATTGACCGGTTCTTGGCGGGTCACGTTCAGCCACCAGATTTAATGGGTGGTTTGCAATATATGGGGTTAGCACCAGGTGAAATGGGTGATGATGCACATGGCTACGAATGGGTAAAGGCATATAGCCAGCCCAAAACTGACGCCGCTTAATTAATATTATGTAGTTCAGGTAGGTGGTGTTTAAAAGCCACCTGCCTGAGTTTTAAAAATTTTTGGAGGATGAAATGGCTTTATTTCCAATACACTCAAATTTTGAGCGAGATTTTGTAATACAACTTGTTCCTGTCGATACCGATGACACGATGGACCAAGTCGCAGAAAAATGTGCACACCATTCACTGAACCGGCGGGTAAAACCTCAACCTGGGAAAATCTTAAGGGTCCGTCGTCATTGCGACGGGGAAATTTTCCCTAGAGATATGACAGTTGCAAGTGCGGGCTTAAGACCAACAGAAACGCTCGATATTATTTTCTCAGATAATTGATTAACTAATAAATAAGGAAAGAAGAATGGCTTTTGAGAAGATCTGCACCTTAGATGATGTATGGGAAGGCGAGATGGATACTTTTGAAACAGCAAATGGAACTGAGGTTCTTGTTGTTGCTGTTGATGGAGGGGAAATTAGAGCTTTTCAGAATATGTGTCCACACCAAGAAATAGAGCTTGTAGAAGGTTCTTTTGAAAATGGCGTAATCACATGTAAAGCGCACCTGTGGCAATTTGATTGTAAATCAGGTGTTGGGCTAAACCCTAAGGATTGTAAATTAGCGGTTTATCCAACGAAAGTCGAAGGTGAAGACATCTATGTGGATGTAGTGGGGATTACTCCCGAGATGTCGCATAGTTAACTTGATCGTCGTTTACTCTTTCAGGAGTGAAGATAATGGGCATTTTTAGTAGCTTAAAAAGTTTGTTTGGTGGCTCGACAGAAGAAGGTCAAACTGATCCAGTTGAGGAACCAACATCTAATCAAAAAAAACATGTTGAGGAGCCAATAATGACAAGTCACAACGCGGGTGATGCGATAAAGAACAACAATGTAGGACCAGTTGTCAGGGCGGGGGATGTAGCAATTGCAATCGCTGAGGCGGCTGAAATTGATAACCCAGATAAAGAAATTACGGTTGTCGATAAACTAGCCTATCTTAGAATTTCGGCCGATAGCGAATTAATTCTAAAGCGTGAAACGATAGAAGAGTGTTTAGGTCGTCCATTTGAAATGCGTGAACTTGAAATTAACTTGAGTTCATTTGCCGGGCAAATTGATGCGGACTCTTATCGAGCTCGTTTTTATTACGATAAACACGTTTAGATTAAAACAATAAAGATTGAGGAGATAGAGATGAGTGAAGAAGCACAAGCTGCACCAGAACCATTAAAAGGTTTAAAAACATGGTCACATTTAGCGGGAAATCGCCGTCGCCCAAGTGAGTATGAAGTTGTATCGACAAATTTGCATTACCATATGGACAACCAAGATAACCCTTGGGAGTTAGACCCTAATATTCCGATGGCAAAGTGGTATCGAAAATATCGTAATGAGAGCCCTTTAAAATGTGATGATTGGGATGCATTTAGAGATCCGGATCAGATTATTTACCGCACGTATAATATCTTGCAAGATGGCCAAGAGAATTATGTACAGGGGCTATTTGATCAAATGAATGATCGTGGTTATGATCAGATGCTCCAACCAGAGTGGATGCCTGTTCTCGCTAAGTTATATACGCCAGGTCGTTATCTTTTCCATGCCCTTCAACTGGGCTCGGCTTATATTCATCAAATGGCTCCTGCGAGCACAATTACAAACTGTGCTACGTATCAGACGGCGGATAGTTTGCGTTGGATGACACATACTGCTTACCGCACAAAAGAGTTGAGCAATGGGTTTAGTGGCGAGGGATTCGGAGAAAATGAGCGTAATATTTGGGAAAATGATCCTGCATGGCAAGGTTTTCGTGAGCTAGCTGAAAAAGCACTTATTGCGTGGGACTGGGCTGAGTCTTTTGTGGCAATTAATCTAGTTCTAAAGCCTGCAGTAGAAGAGTGTTTATTGGTACAGCTGGGTGATGCAGGTCGCCACAATGGCGATACATTATTGGGCCTTTTGAATCAGGCTCAAATGCGTGATGCTGAACGGCACCGTCGTTGGTCTACAGCACTTGTTAAAATGGCCTTAGAAACTGAAGGTAACAAAGCAGTTTTACAGGCTCTTCTCGATAAGTGGGTACCTTTGGGTGATGCGGCTATTAATGCTTATTGTTCTGCTATCCCTGATAGTCCAGATGCTGCAGCGGATGCTAAAGAAGCCGTTAGTAATTTTCGTCAGAGCTTGGGGTTAAATTAAATATTATTGAGCGTGGGGACACTGTAGCTTAGCCTCCCTTGATGGGGGGCGAGCCGGCTAGTCAGCTCTGTTCATAGCTCGAAAAATGTTGTTTAACCAATAAGAAGGCTGGTGAATTATATTCATTAGCCTTTTTTTATATAACAAATGAGGTTGGAAATGGCTAAGTTGACAATAAAAATTTTAGATAAAGGGTTTGAGTTTCAACAGGATGAAGGGGACACGCTTTTGCGGTCGGCGCTTAGGGCTGGATTGGGATTTCCTTATGAGTGTAACTCTGGCGGCTGTGGAAGCTGCAAATTTGAGCTTGTTGAAGGAGAGCTCGAAGAGTTATGGCCTGATGCACCAGGTCTTTCTCCGCGAGATATTCGTAAAGGGCGAAAGCTTGGCTGCCAGTGTATAGCGAAGTCAGATTGTACGATTAAGGTTAATCTTGAGCACCATTCTGCGCCGGAGAGCAAACCGGAAAGAATTATGGTTAGCTTTGTGGAAGCCAAACCATTGACAAGTGATATGGCAGAGTTTGTTTTTAAATCAGCATCTGCCGCAAAGTTTATTCCAGGTCAGTTTGCGTTGTTGTCATTACCAGGAGTAGAAGGTGACCGTGCTTACTCAATGTCTAACTTACCTAATAATGAAGGTGAGTGGAGTTTCATTATTAAAAAGATGCCGGGCGGAAAAGGTTCGACCTTTATTTTTGATGAGTTAAAACTAGGAGACTCTATTGAGTTAGATGGGCCGTATGGAATGGCCTTTCTTAAAACTGAAATTCCGAGAGAAATTGTCTGCATAGGAGGTGGCTCAGGGCTATCTCCAATGGTTTCTATTGCGCGTGCAGTCACTAAAGACCCTCAAATGGCACAGCACAAAATGCATATGTTTTATGGTGGAAGAGGGCCTAAAGATATTTGTACACCTGCAATTGTTTCAGCGTTTGGAGATATTAAAGATCGACTTACCTGTTATAACGCTGTATCTGATTTAGATTTAGCTCGTGAGCAGGAGTGGAGTGGGGCGACTGGCTTTATCCATGAGCTTGTGGAGAAAGAGTTAGGGAGTGATCTGACAAACTATGAATTTTATTTTTGCGGCCCTCCTCCAATGACAAAAGCGATACAGAAAATGTTGATGGTTGATCACCAAGTCCCTTTTGACCAGCTCCATTATGATCGTTTCTTCTAAACCCTTTATAGACTTTGAGAGAGTATTTTTTGTGGATAAACCATTAAAACTAAGCGTATTAGATCAGTCACCGATACACGATGACCAGCCTGATTCATCAGGGTTATTTTCAACAATTGAGTTATCTAAATCTTGCGATGAATGGGGCTATCATCGCTACTGGTTAGCAGAGCATCATGACACGCCGGGTTACGCGAGCCCTAGCCCGGAAATCATGGTAGGGCAAGTTGCAAATGCGACAAAGAGAATTCGGGTCGGTAGTGGAGGCGTTATGTTGCCGCACTATAGTGCCTTTAAAGTGGCGGAAACCTTTAAGGTTTTAGAAGCGTTTAATCCTGGACGAATTGATCTGGGAATTGGCCGCGCACCCGGTGGAAACCCTCTTTTTTCTGAAGCAATATCTGCCCCTAGAGCACAGATTCCAGCAGAATATTATCCACAACAGGCGGCCGATTTAATTGGTTATCTCAATGGGAACCTGCCAGATAACCACCCGTATAAGCAGGCAAATATTTACCCTAGAGATGTGGGTTCTCCTGATATATGGATGTTGGGTTCGAGTGATGGTAGTGCGGAGATGGCAGGGCAACTCGGTGCTGGGTTTGTGCTTGCGCTATTTATCGGTACACACGATCGGCCTGTTGAGATTATTGAGCGTTATCGGCGCGCATTTGTCCCGAATGCCACGTTTGAAGAGGCTCATCCGATGTTAGCGGCTGCTGTTATTTGTGCGGGCAGTAAAGAAGAGGCAGAGTGGATTGCCAGTAGCCATACCTACTGGAAGGTGCAAGCATTTAGGCATGGGCGCCGTGATGGTCTATTAGCACCAGAAAAAGCATTAGATGCGCGAAAGAAGCTCTCACTTTCTGACCAAGCCTATTATGACGAGACACTTGCCTCGATGGTACTAGGAACGCCAGAAAGCTGTTACGAAGAGCTCAATGAGATTGCCACACGTTATCGGGTCAATGAAATAATGGTGGTCAATGTGACACATAAATTCTCTGATCGGAAAAAATCTTATCAGATGCTGGCAGAGGTTGCCGGCTTAACAGTTTAGGAGAACAGAATGAGTGAAAAAAACCCGGAAATTGCCAAAACTATTCAAACGGGAAAGTTTAAGACGAACTACCATGATCAAGGTGAAGGTGAGCCTGTTTTCTTAATACATGGCTCTGGCCCCGGTGTAACCGCATGGGCCAACTGGCGCTTAGTGATTCCTGAGCTGGCTAAAGATTTTCGTGTTGTGGCACCTGATATGGCCGGTTTTGGTTATACAGAGCGGCTACCTAATGATGACTACAATATGGAAAATTGGGTTAATCATGCCATATCACTGATGGATGCGTTAGGAATAGAGCGGACGAATTTAGTCGGTAATTCATTTGGGGGAGCGCTTGCATTAGCATTAGCGATTAAGCATCCAGAGCGAGTGAATAAGTTATTGTTGATGGGCAGTGTTGGTGTTCACTTTGATATTACACCGGGGCTTGATGCGGTTTGGGGCTATGAGCCTTCTATTGAAAATATGCGAAAACTGCTCGATATTTTCGCGTTTAACCGTGAGCTGGTCTCAGATGAGCTGGCGGAACTTCGTTATCAGGCGAGTATTCGCCCCGGCTTCCAGGAGTCCTTCTCTGCAATGTTTCCTGCACCAAGGCAGCGGTGGGTTGATGCCATGATGAGCTCTGAGTCAGAGATAAAGAAAATCAGCCATGAAACACTGATTGTGCATGGTCGTGAGGATGAGGTAATCCCTCTTTCAACCTCACTTAAATTATTTGAACTGATTGAAAACAGCCAGCTTCATCTTTTTGGTCGGTGTGGGCACTGGACCCAAATTGAGCACACTGCGCGGTTTAACCGTTTAGTACGTGATTTTTTCCTGAATACTTAAGTGATCAATAATAGAGGAAGCTTAATTAGATGAAAATTGACCCAAAAAGCAATGACCGTTTCGTTAATATTCTAAAATCGGTTGTCATTCCAAGACCGATCGCTTTTGTTTCCAGCCAATCAGGTGATGGCCTGCTAAATCTGGCACCTTTTTCCTTCTTTAATGCAGTTTCTTACGAGCCACCGACCATTGTTATTTCAATAGCAAGGTTTGCAGGTGATAAGCCTAAAGATACGTTGAAGAATATCGAAGAGACTGGGCAGTTTGTGGTCAATATGGTGAGTCGTCATCTAGCGGAGGCAATGAATAAAACAGCGGCCGAGTTTCCTGAAGAAGTTAATGAATTTGAGGTGGCTGGATTGACAACAGTGAGTTCAGAATTGGTTGCTCCACCCAGAGTGCTGGAATCCCCTGTTAACCTTGAATGTCAGCTAAAGCAGGTAGTGACGATTGGTGAAGGAAAAAAGGCATACGGTCTTGTTGTGGCAGAAGTGGTTTATTGCCATATAAAAGAAGATGTTTTTGATGGCCATCGTGTCGATATGCAAGGGCTTGGGCTTATCGGAAGGCTCGGAGGGCACAGCTATTGTGAGGTCGATAATCTTTTTGAAATGCAGGCTCCTGTTTATAAATAGAGCTGAGTAATAGGCGCGATGTAATGGCAAATCAAACAATCAACCTCAGCAGGCAGCTCCATCAGTATTTACTAGAAAACTCATTACGAGAACCTGCTGTGATGAAGAGGTTGCGTGATAAGACAGCAAAATTACCCGAGTGCAATATGCAGATTGCACCAGAGCAAGGGCAGTTTATGCAGCTGTTGGTTCACTTAATGGGGGCGAAACGCGTTTTAGAGGTAGGAACGTTTACGGGGTATAGCGCTTTAGCAATGGCATTGGCACTGCCAGACGAGGGGGAGTTGATCTGTTGTGACCTGAATTCTGAATGGGCTGCCATCGGGCGTGATTTTTGGGAAGAGGCAGGTGTCGATAAAAAAATAACTTTTTTAGAGGGTGATGCGCGAAGAAGTTTGGCTGGGCTACTGGAATCAGGAGGAGAAAACTCTATTGATTTGGCCTTTATCGATGCGGACAAGGAAAACTATCAGAACTATTTTGAGCAGTGCTTGCTGCTGGTTAGAAAAGGGGGGCTGATTTTGATCGACAACACATTGTGGAATGGTGCCGTCTGCGACCTTAATAACCAAAGTCCAGCAACACGTTCGATACGAGAATTTAATAGGAAAATTGTCACGGATGAGCGGATTTTATTGAGTCAACTTCCATTGGGAGATGGGTTGACAATGGCACTTAAAAAATAGCGATTAAATTTGGAGTAATGTGATGGACTTGGGATTAAGTGGAAAGAAAGTATTGGTGACCGGTTCAACCAAGGGAATTGGATTTGCAACGGCGAAGCTTTTTGCGGCTGAAGGGGCGGATGTTTTTATTAATGGGCGAACAGAAGAGTCAGTCAATTTGGCGGTTGATAAAATTCTCAAAGAAACGGTTAACAGTTCAATAAAAGGTATTGTCGCAGATCTATCCAATGCGAAAGGTTGTCAGGCCTTGTTGGAGGAGCTACCGAAAGTTGACGTGTTGATTAATAACCTAGGTATTTTTGAGCCAGTTCCTTTTGCTGAAATAAAAGATGAAGACTGGTTCCGTTTTTTTGAAATTAATGTGATGAGTGGAATCAGGTTATCTAGACATTACATCGAACCGATGAGACAGAATAATTGGGGGCGAATTATATTTATTGCAAGTGAATCAGCTGTTCAGATCCCTGAAGAAATGGTTCACTACGGCATGACAAAAACAGCTCAAGTGGCGGTAGCTAGGGGGCTGGCAGAGTCAACAAAAGGAACGGGAGTAACGGTTAACTCTATCCTGCCTGGCCCGACTCGCTCTGAAGGCGTTGAAGACTTTGTGCAGCAGATTGCTGACCAAAATGGAGTGACTTTTGACCAGATGGAGAAGGACTTTTTTGCATCGGCCCGCCCCAGTTCACTTCTCCAGCGCTTTGCTACTGTCGATGAGGTGGCGAATATGGTTGTCTACACAAGCAGTTCTCTAGCATCTGCAACCAATGGCGCTGCTTTGCGTGTCGATGGTGGTGTGGTTAAGGCGATACTTTAGAGTGAGTAAGTAGAACGATGCATTTTGCGATTATTGGTGCAGGGGGCATTGGGTGTTATTACGGTGTGAGGCTGCTTGAAGCAGGGCATAGTGTTGATTTTGTTGCGCGAGACTCGCATTTGCAGGTGCTGCAAGAGAAGGGGTTAACGCTCAAGCATGATAACGGTAACTACCAAGAAAAGGTTAGTGCACTATCGCTTGAAACCTTGCTGAGCCGTTGCAAGATAAGTGATTACGATGGATTGATTGTTACGCTAAAAGCAACTCAAACAACCGCCGTTGCACAGCAGCTAAAGGGGTGGTGTTCTAGTTCGGGGCAGAACGGTTTACCTTGGGTTTTGTCTCTACAAAATGGAGTAGAGAATGAATCGATACTCAAATCCCTGTCAGGTTTGCCCGTCCTAGGTGGTATTGCACGTAGGATAGGTGCGCATATTATTGAACCGGGCGTTGTTGAGGCAGTTGGGCCGGCTGAAGTTATTCTTGGTGGCTGGCCTAATCATAATGAATCAAAACTGCCTAAAGCTATTTCTGATGAGTTGGCGACTGTTTTTAATGAAGCTCAAATTCCGACAGAGGTTACAGATGACATCAGATTAGAGCTTTGGCGAAAGCTGGTAATTAATAATGGTGTTAATGCATTGTCTGCACTGGTAAAGGAGAAGACGGGTGTGATTACTGCTCACCCCCAGTTAGCAAAGGTAATTAGGGGTTTAATGGATGAAGCAGCGAGGGCCGCAAAATCAGAATCTATTTTCTTAAGCGAAAAGGATGTAGATAAAATGTTTGAGTTGATTCTGACCTTTGATTCGATCAAACCTTCAATGTTCATTGACAGAGAGAAAGGCCGACCACTGGAGTTGGATGAAATTTGTGGTGTTGTTATGAGAGGGTGTGAGAAACAGGGGGTTGATGCCCCTTATACACGCACGGTCAGCAGCTTACTTGGTTTCTCTCTGGAACAGGATGGGAAGTGGAAAAATGGGCTCACTTAAAGGAAGGCATGCACTGGTTCTAGCCGCCTCAAAAGGGCTGGGGCTTGCCTGTGCAACGAAGTTTGCGGAGGCGGGAGCGTCATTGCATTTGCTTGCTCGTGATGCGACTGAGCTGGAAAAGGTCTCCAGAGAACTATCTAAGGCTTACAGTGTGGAATGTAATTTTACAGCACTTGACCTGAGTGATGGTGAACAGCTGAGTGATTTTGTAAAAGGATATACAAAGCCAGTTGATATTTTATTAAGTAACTGTGGTGGCCCTCCCGTTGGCCCGATTGATGGTTTTTGTGCAGCCGATTGGCAGGCTGCATTTGAATCGATTGTTTTGAGTGTCGCAATCAGTACAGCTGCTTTTGTACCGCTGATGGCCGAAAGAGGGTGGGGACGGGTTTTGATGATCGGCTCTTCGGTTGTTAGTGCTCCGATGAGCGGCTTTGCGCTTTCTAATGTGTTGCGAAAGGGGTTGGTTGGCTTTTCGGAGTCAATTACACAAGAATTTGCAGCAGAAGGCGTGACAGCGAACCTTCTTAACCCAGGCATTACCCGTACAGCTCGGTTAGAGCGGTTGATTAAATTAAAGGCGGAAAATCTAGGGGTAAGTGAGGCAGAGATAGAAGCACAATTTTTACACAGTGTGCCTGTTAACCGCTTTGGAAATCCGAATGAATTGGCTTCATTAGCAACTTTTTTGGCGAGCGAAGAGGCGGCATTTATAACAGGTCAGAGTATTAATGTTGATGGTGGTCAGTCTGTTTTCGGATAGAAAAGTAGTCTTAGGTGAGCATACTAGCGGGTATTTTCCTTTTTTTAAGCTTGCTAACGAGTATTTTTCAAGAGGTTGTAGCAACAAATTACCTGTCTTTTCAGCCATTATTGCTTGGCTATCAGCATTATTTTTAATCGCTAAACTGTCAGTTTCACAAAAGAAAGTTGTTTCCATTATTGCGCTGACAGGGCTACTAGGTTGTGTAATAGGTTGGTCACCTGGTATCGAAGTTGATGGAATGACGCTGCTGAGTAAAAACCAGTCTCTTATTACATTCTCTATTTTGTTGGTTTTACTCGATTTATTTTTAAGCTCTAACGGAGGAGCCTGATGAAGATGCCAACCATTTTTGTGAGTCATGGATCACCCCTTATCGCAGTAGAAGAAGATGCTATAAAAACCTTTTTGCAGTCTTATGGTTCAAAGCTTAAACCGAAAGCTTGTCTTGTTATTTCAGCACACTGGGAAACGATCGATTTAATGGTTTCTGGTGCAGAGCACCCTGATCTTATTTACGATTTTTATGGCTTCCCAGAAGCCCTTTATGAGATTAAATACCCTGTATCCGGTGAGCCTGAGCTGGCTCATAAAGTATCAGAGTTAGTCGGTGCGAAAGTGGATGATAGTAGAGGATTGGATCATGGAGCCTGGGTGGTGATGAAAATGTTATTTCCAGATGCAGATGTACCGGTCGTACAGTTGTCAATCTCATCAGGACATGATGCAGAATGGCACTATAAATTGGGTAAGAAACTGAGGCAGCTTAGGGAGGAGGGTTACTTGGTGGTCGCAAGTGGAGGCTTGGTCCACAATTTAAGAACATTACAGTGGAATAACAAAAAAGCCCCCGTTTCATCATGGAGTAAAAAGTTCCTTAATGCTTTTGAAACAATGCTCTTTGAACAGGGTGCATTATCCGTTTTAAACCCGAACAGTTTTCCGAGTGGAGAGCGCGCGGTTCCTACAATGGATCATTACACTCCGTTTTTTGTTGCAGCCGGTGCAGGGGGGGAGTTAAAAGCTAAGAAAATTTATGATGATTGGCATTATGGGACATTGAGTATGCAGATTTATGAATGGAAATAAAATTTAATCATTTGAGTGATTTTGTCACTAAATTTTATTATTTAAGTGCTTAAAATTGTTTTTACTCATGGTTGCCTAGCTCACCTTGATTCTTTTTATTAGGCAAAAACAGTTACTTACGGATAAATAATGCTGGTTAATCAAAGCGTGGCATTGTTTTTGCTTTTTTTAGCTCTTTTAATACAGATAAAAGGGCGTCTGCATGTCTATCCCTCTACCCAGCAACTGCATGAGTATTGATGATCTATCCATCGGTATGCGGAAAGAAAAAACATACACAATTGCGCATGATGATGCTGTTCAGTTCTCTAAAATGTCAGGTGACTGGAACCCCGCCCATCACGATGAAAGCTATGCCGCTAAAAGCTTTTTCAAACAGCGAGTGGCGCATGGCATGTTTTCAGTCATTCAATTCTCAGGAATATTCGGTATGGATCTTCCTGGTCTGGGTACGCTGTGGCTCAAGCAAAGCGTTGAATTCTTAAAACCTGCTTTTTTTGACCACGAATACAGAGCGGTTGTTGAGGTGATTGCTATAGATAAAGAAACCAACACGGTTACATTTAGTACTGAATGCTTTGATCCAGATGGCAACAAAATCATAACAGGTGAAGGGGTGGTTAAACCGATTCCTGCCAAACTCAAACACGCTAACTTGTAGGTGAGAATTCATGTCAGAAACAAATTCTAAAGAGTATAAATTTATACGCGAAGAAGGCCCCGTCTTTTTATCCGGAAATCAAGCTTACTTACGCTTAACATTTGAACAACATCGACGTGATCGTGAAGCAGGCCTCAATACGGGGGGCTTTATCTCAGGATATCGTGGCTCACCGTTTGGTAATTTTGACACGGAAGCAAAAGGTGTTGAAAAACCTTTAAATGAACGTGACATAATTTTTAATTCTGGGGTTAATGAGGCAATGGCTGCAACCTCTATTTGGGGCTCCCAGCAAATTAACCTTTTTGAGGGGAGTCAATTCGATGGCGTGTTTGGGCTTTGGTACGGCAAAGGGCCAGGTGTAGATCAAGCAGCTGACGCACTACACCACGCGAACCTTTGGGGCACTAGCAAACATGGTGGTGTCGTGATGGCTGTGGGTGATGACCCAATGAGTCGCTCATCAAGCATTCAGCAACAGAGTGAATATGTTCTGTCTGGCTTGTGCATCCCAATTATGCATTGCTCATCTGTCCAGGATATTTATGATTTTGGGTTGATTGCCTACCAAATGTCTCGCTATTCCGGTGTATGGATTGCCGTCAAATCAGTATCAGATATTGCTGAGTCTTGGTATATGGTTGATATTGACCCAAAACGAACTGAGACTGTTTTGCCGGACGCTAAGGATTTCGTTATTCCTGAAAGTGGTGTCCATACCCGTTGGCCAGACCTCTCGGTTGACCAGGATGAACGTATTGTCAACGCTCGACTACCTGCTGTTAAAGCCTTCACAAAGGCAAACAGGCTCAATAAGGTGACTCTGGACGCTAAAGAACGCCGTGTTGGGATTATCACTGCGGGAAAAAGCTATTTAGATACCATCGAGGCCCTTGATGATTTGGGCGTTGATCAGGTGATGCGTGATGAGCTTGGGCTGGCTGTATTTAAAATTGCTGTTATCTGGCCTCTCGAAGAAAGCCTAATCCAAGAGTTTGCCGAATCAGTTGATGAACTTTTGGTTATTGAGGAGTCTCGCCCATTCTTGGAGACGCAAGTCAAAGATATTCTCTTTGATATGCCAATGGATATCCGGCCACTGGTGATGGGTAAAAAAGGGCGCAACCAACAGAGCCAATTCCCCTCCAATGGAGAGTTAACGCCTGCATTAATATCAAGAGTCCTAGTTGAGTGGCTACAGCCCGACAAAACAACAGAGTCCATGACGAAGTGGATAAATGTTCTTGATAATACTGAAAAACAGTTGGCTATCCCGCGGAATTCAGTTGATCGTACCCCTTATTTTTGCTCTGGCTGCCCGCACAGTTCTTCCACAAAATTGCCCGAAGGCAGTACCGAACAGCTCGTTGGAATTGGTTGCCATTATTTAGTTCGTTTGATGGACCGTAAGGGGACCACCTACACTCAAATGGGAGGTGAAGGGGCCACATGGGCTGGCGCCTCACCTTTTCTTGGAAACCGCCATACTTTCGTAAATCTCGGTGATGGAACTTATTATCACTCGGGTTCAAATGCGATTCGTCAGGCCATTGCGTCAAATATTAATATCACCTACAAAATTTTATTTAACGATGCGGTAGCAATGACGGGGGGGCAGCCATTTGATGGTCCGCTATCTGTCGAAAGCATTACTCATCAAATGCACTCAGAAGGGGCGGCGCGGGTAGTCGTGGTTTCTAGAGAGCCTGAAGCACTCAACACTTCACAATTTGCACCAGGAACCGATGTATACCACCGGGATGACTTGCAAAAAGTGATGAAAGAGCTCGCTGAAACAAAAGGAGTCACCATACTCGTTTACGAGCAGACATGTGCCACAGAGCTACGTAGACGCCGTAAACGTAAAATTATTGAAGAGCCTAAAAAGCGTACTTTCATTAACGCTCGAGTTTGTGAAGGTTGTGGTGACTGCGGCATTGAATCGAATTGCCTCTCTGTACAACCATTGGAAACAGAGCTCGGCCGAAAGCGAATTATTGATCAATCTGGTTGTAATCTGGATTTCAGCTGTGTCAACGGTTTCTGCCCCAGCTTTGTCACCATTGAAGGAGGGGAGTTAGCCAGAGGTAACGCTGTTAGCCTATCTGATGATTTATTTGACCAGCTACCCGAACCTGCGCCTAAGCCACTAGAGGGCGTCTTTGGTTCGTTAGTATGCGGTATCGGCGGCACAGGCGTTGTGACGATTTCATCTATGATTGGTGAGGCGGCAAAAGCAGAGGGATTTGCCTCTCAAGTGCTGGATTTGACCGGAATGGCACAAAAGTTTGGCGCCGTTTATTGCCATCTTAAAGTTGCCAATAATGTTGAAGAATTAAACTCAACACGGCTCTCAATAGGTAAAGCTGACCTGCTCATTGGTGCAGATATTGTCACCAGCGCAAGTGATGAAGGAATGTCACGTCTGCGAGAAGGCCATACGAGAGGTGTTGTTAACTCACATGAAATCGTAACAGGGGCATTCACACGAGACGGTGATTTTAGTATTCCTGTGGATGATATGAAGCAAGCTTTAGAGCGCTTCACAGGATCAGGTAACTGCGATTTCTTCGATTCAACACATGTTTCGGAAACACTCACAGGAAACACCATTGGGGCAAATATGATGTTGCTGGGCTATGCCTGTCAAAAGGGTTGGTTGCCTGTTAAGCGTCAGTCTCTGGAGGACGCCATAACAGAAAATGGGGTCGCAGTTGCCTATAACCAACGGGTATTTAAAATTGGCCGGCTTATGGCGCATGAGCCAGAGAAAGTTAATACACTTATGGAACAAGGTACTCCAGTACCCGAATGGGAAGCCTTATCCGCCACAACTGAAGAGCTTATTAAGCGTCGAGAAAGTGATCTTGTTAACTATCAAAACAGCTCCTATGCCCAGAAATACACGGCTTTGATAAACCAAGTACGTAACGCAGAAAAGAATTTAGAGGATGACTCAGACAAGATTACGGAAGCTGCAGCACGAAACCTGTATAAACTCATGGCCTATAAAGATGAGTTTGAAGTGGCTCGCTTGTACACAAATGGGGAGTGGAAAAAACAAATTGAAGAAAACTTCTCAGGTGACTATGAGATTAAATTTCATATGGCCCCACCACTAATTTCTACACGTGACCCCATTACGGGACATTTAAAAAAGCGTGAATTTGGTGGTTGGATGCTAACAGCATTGGAATTTGCCACTAAGTTTAAAGGGCTGAGAAATAGCGCCTTAAATCCATTTTATAATTCTCCTGAACGAAAAGAAGACAGAGCAGTATTAACTCATTACGAGGCTGTCTTGGCTCGAATTATTAATGAGTTAAGCGAGGAAAACAGAGAAGTTGCATTAGAAATGGCTCGTGCTCCTGAAAAGATTCGTGGTTATGGTCATGTTAGAACAGAAAATATTAAATCCGCCATGCAGCACTGGGAGGTGTTGGATAAGAAGTTTAAGAGGAAAGTTTGAGGTCTGTTGTAACCTGCTAGGTAAGAAAGGAGTTTTGTGGGCATTAGATGAATCCCCCCACTAATGAGGGGATTTTGGTATTTTCATCAAGACTTGGCTGATTACGTCGTGTAACCTGCAGCCAGGTTTTACTGCCCTAGTTTTGACTGGGCGGAAGAAGAAAACTTCTCAATTCGTGTTTGATTGCGCTTGGTTGCTGGGTCTCGGATAAGCCCCTCAATTTGCTCCCTAGGGATGTTTGCTTCAACTATTAACCCGGCGGGCAAATACATTCATGCTGCATAGCTAATTGCCGGGTGGTTAAAGTACTTCGCCACTCTCTTTGGCTTCTTCTGTAGCATCCGCATGTGGCTCAGAACCTTGCTGGTCAAGTCAGCTTGATTCCTAGCGGGTGCGGCACTACGTATTCCTGATTTTAAGTCAGCATTCAAATACTCATCTGGGTTTAAGTCTGGTGAATAAGCGGGCAAATAGAAAATCTCTATC